>JBEEMX010000322.1:0-4577 GCA_041192465.1 Pseudomonadota bacterium
CGCACCTTGTTCGATCTGCTGAAACCGTCGTTCGACGCCGAGGGCTGGTCGCTGCAGTGGGGTGCGCCGCTGCGCTGGTATGTGCGCCACCCGGCGTTGACCGAGCTGCCGACCGCCTCGCTCGACCGCGCTATCGGCCGCAACCTCGACCTGTGGCTTAGCGACGCGCCGCAGACACGCAAGCTGCGGCGACTGCAGGTCGAGGCACAGATGCTCTGGCATGAACACGACCTCAACGAAGCCCGCGAGGCCGCCCACCAGCTCACGGTGAATTCGTTCTGGCTCAGTGGCTGCGGCCCGGCCCAGGCACGCCGGCCGATCGCGGACCTCGCCGTCGAGACGCGCCTGCGTGCTCCGCTGCTCGCCAACGAATGGGCGGAGTGGGTGGCAGCGTGGCACGCGCTGGATGCGGGGCCGGTCGCGGCATTGCGCCAGCGCGCCGAAGCGGGCGAGCGGGTCACGCTGACGCTGTGTGGCGAGCGGGTGGCGCAGACATGGATCCACCGCCCACAAGGCTGGTTCAGCCGCCTGCTGGGCCGTTCGCGTCCGGCCAGCGCCGTGGCGATCCTGCAAACCCTTTGAGCCGACCCACGCGACCATGAGCACTCCCCAGATCGACATCCGCGACGTGCCGCCCCGCGCCGCCTGGGCGCTGGAGCAGGCCGGCGTTCACCCGCTGCTCGCCCGCCTCTACGCCGCCCGCGGCATCCGCAGCGCCGACGAGCTGGATGACGGCCTGCCGCGCCTGCTGCCCCCGTCGGCGATGGCCGGCACCGACGCCGCCGCCCGCCTGCTGGCCGACACGCTCGACGCGGGCGGCCACATCGTCGTCGTCGCCGACTACGACTGCGACGGCGCCACCGCCTGCGCCGTCGCGCTGCGCGGGCTGGCGATGCTGGGTGCGCAGCCAGGCACCTTGCACTACGTCGTGCCCGACCGCGCCATCCACGGCTACGGCCTCACGCCCACCATCGTCGATCTGGCCATGGCGCACCACCCCGCCCTGCTCGTCACGGTGGACAACGGCATCGCGGGCCATGCCGGCGTGGACCGGGCGCATGAACTCGGCATCCGCGTGCTGGTGACCGACCACCATCTGCCCGCCGTCGATGAACACGGCGCGCCGACGCTGCCCGACGCCGACGTGATCGTCAACCCGAACCAGCCGGCCTGCACCTTCGAGAGCAAGGCGATTGCCGGGGTCGGAGTGATGTTCTATGTGCTGCTGGCGCTGCGGGCGGAGTTGCGCCAGCGCGGGCGCTTCGATGCGTCAAACCAACCGCGGCTTGACGCACTGCTCGATCTGGTCGCGCTCGGCACCGTCGCCGACGTGGTGAAGCTCGACGCCAACAACCGCCGCCTCGTCGCGCAGGGCCTGAAGCGCATCCGCGCCGGGCGGATGCAGACCGGCGTGGCCGCGCTGTTCGCCGCCGCCGGGCGCGACCCGCAGCGGGCCAGCGCCACCGACTTCGGCTTCTCGCTCGGCCCGCGACTGAACGCGGCCGGGCGGTTGGCCGACATGACCATCGGCATCACCTGCCTGCTCACCGACGACCCGACCCAGGCCGCCGAACTCGCCCGCCTGCTCGACAGCATCAACCGCGAGCGGCGCGAGGTCGAGGCCGGGATGCGCGAGCAGGCCGAGGTGCTGCTGGAGTCGCTGATGCCGAAGGGGGAGCCGCCGGCCGCGGTGGTGCTGTTCGATCCCGAGTTCCACGAAGGCGTGGTCGGCATCGTCGCGGGGCGGCTCAAGGACCGGCTGCACCGCCCGACCTTCGTGTTCGCGGCGGGCGCGGACGGGCTGCTCAAAGGCTCGGGGCGGTCAATCCCCGGTTTTCACCTGCGGGACGCATTGGATCTCGTGACCAAGCGGCATCCGGGCTTGCTGCGGCGCTTCGGCGGGCACTCGATGGCGGCCGGCTGCACGATCGAGGCCGATAACTTCGGCACCTTCGCCGAGGCGCTGCGGGCCGTGGCCGAGGAAGGTCTGGACGCCGCGACACTCGACCACCGGCTGGCGACGGACGGGCCGCTCGACCCGCGCTGGTTCGACGCCGCCACCGTCGGGCTGCTCGACCAGCAGGTCTGGGGGCAGGCGTTCGAGGCGCCGCTGTTCGCCGACGAGGTGGAGGTGCTGCGCCAGCGGTTGGTCGGCGAGAAGCACCTGAAGCTCAGCGTGCGGCTGCACGGGCAGGTGCGCGACGCGATCTGGTTCGGGCAGATCGAGCCGGTGGGGGAACGGGTGCGGATGGCGTATCGGCTGGCGCTGGACACCTGGCAAGGGCAGGCGCGGGTGCAGATGGTGGTGGTGGTGGCTGTGGGGTGAACTGCCAGTTGATCGTGGCGTTGAGCTGATCACGGTACACCTGCCAAGCGGCAACCTCACTTCACCACGTTAGCCTTGACACGACACTAGAGCTTGTGTGTAGAAAGCAGGATGCTCGACTCCGTGCTGGCAATCCCCGGAATCGCCCGGAGGCCATTGAGCACCCTGTCAAACGCTTCCAGGGAGTCGGCACGCAGCTCCGCCATCAAGTCCCACCGGCCGTTGGTGGTGTGCAGGGCCACGACGTTCGGATGCCCCCGCAGCAGACGGCAGACCTCGTCACCGTGGTGTCCCTCGATCTCGATGCTGGTGATGGCCCGGATGCGGTGCGCTTCCGCTTCGGGACGCAGGCGCACGGTGTAGCCGACGATGGTGCCATCGCGCTCCAGCCGGGCCATCCGGTTCTGCACCGTCGCGCGCGCTACCCGCAGTTTCTGCGCCAGCGTGACCACGGGCAGCCGGGCGTTGTCGCGCAGCAAGGCGATGAGCTGGCGGTCGGTGTCGTCCATGGCGCTGTACATCCTGCTGATTTGAGTGAGCACAATGTATAGCTGACCGATATTTGTGGCAATTTGCACCGTTCAAATTGGCACCATTGCTGGGGACAATTCTTCCAAGGGGCACAGCCGCCCATCTCCAGGAAGAAAAGCCCCATGACCCGTTTCATCGACGTTCCCACCATGTCCCGCCTGATCCAGGACATCGGCGTGACCCAGTGCATCGGCGATCTGGCCGAGGCCATCCGGGAGGACTTCGTGCGCTGGCCCGACTTCGACAAGTCGGCCCGCGTCGCCAACCATTCGGCGATCGGTGTCATCGAGCTGATGCCCGTGTCCAACGCCCGGCGCTATGCGTTCAAGTATGTCAATGGACACCCGAGCAACACGGCACGCGGTCTGTACACGGTCATGGCCTTCGGCGTGCTGGCCGATGTCGAGACCGGGTACCCGGTGCTGCTGTCCGAACTCACCGTGGCCACTGCGCTGCGCACCTGTGCGACCTCGCTGATGGCGGCCCGCGCCCTGGCCCGACCCGATGCGCGCCGCATGGCGCTGATCGGCAACGGCGCGCAAAGCGAGTTCCAGGCCCTGGCCTTCCACAGCCACCTGGGCATCGACGAGATCGCCGTGTACGACGTGGACCCGCGCGCCACCGAGAAGCTGGTCCGCAACCTCTCGGTCTATCCGGCGCTGCGGATCGTCCGTGCTGGCTCGGTCGCCGAAGCGGTGCGTGGCGCCGACATCGTGACCACCGTGACCGCCGACAAGAGCCGCGCCACCATCTTGACGCCCGAGATGGTCGAGCCGGGGATGCACATCAACGGCGTGGGTGGCGACTGTCCGGGCAAGACGGAGCTGCACGCCGACGTGCTGCGTGGGGCGCGCGTGTTCGTCGAGTACGAGCCGCAGACGCGCACCGAAGGCGACATCCAGCAGCTTCCCCGCGACTTCCCGGTCGTCGATCTCTGGCGCGTGCTGGCCGGCACCGAAACCGGCCGGCAGCACGCAGACCAGGTCACGGTGTTCGACTCCGTCGGCTTTGCGCTGGAAGACTTTTCCACCCTGCGCTACCTCCATGCCCAAGCCGAGCGCCGCGGACTGGGCGTGGACGTGGCGCTGGTGCCTGGGACGGACGACCCGAAGGATCTGTTCCAGCACACCCGCACCCGCGACCTGCGCGCCCTGGTGCGGCGTGACCCTCAGTACGCCTGACCGAGCTGGCTCAGGATGGCCGGGTTCTCCAGCGTGCTGGTGTCCTGCGTGATCGCTTCGCCCTTGGCCAGCGAGCGCAGCAGGCGGCGCATGATCTTGCCCGAGCGGGTCTTGGGCAGGTTGTCGCCAAAGCGGATGTCCTTCGGCTTGGCGATCGGACCGATCTCCTTGCCGACGTGGTCACGCAGTAGCTTGGCGATCGCCTTGGCTTCGTCGCCCACCGGCAGCGGACGCTTGAGCACGACGAACGCGCACACGGCTTCGCCCGTCGTGTCGTCCGGCCGGCCCACCACCGCGGCTTCGGCCACCAGCTCGGTGCAGCTCACCAGCGCGGACTCGATTTCCATCGTGCCCATGCGGTGGCCGGAAACGTTCAGCACGTCGTCGATGCGGCCGGTGATGGTGAAGTAGCCGGTCTTGGCGTCACGGATCGCGCCGTCGCCCGCCAGGTAGTACTTGCCCTGGAAGTCGGCCGGGTAGTAGCTCTTGACGAAGCGTTCGCTGTCGCCCCAGATGTTGCGGATCATCGACGGCCACGG
>JBEEMX010000323.1:0-4576 GCA_041192465.1 Pseudomonadota bacterium
GCGCTCGTTCAGCCAATGGCCCAGCGTGTTGCGCAGCATCTTGCGGCGCTGCGAGAACGCCACCGCCACCAGCTCGCTCAGCAGTGCCACGTCCACCGCCGGCGGGTGTTGCAGCGGCGTCATCCGCACGACGGCCGAATCCACCCGCGGCGGTGGATCAAAACATTCCGGCGGCACGTCGATCAGCGACTCGATGTCATAGCGCCACTGCAGCATCACCGACAGCCGGCCGAAGTCCTTCTTGCCCGGTGAAGCGGCCATGCGCTCGACGACCTCCTTCTGCAGCATGAAGTGCTGGTCCTCCACCACATCGACGAAGTCGAGCAGGTGGAACAGGATCGGGCTGGAGATGTTGTACGGCAGGTTGCCGACCACGCGCAGCTTGTGCGCCTCGCCGTAGGTGGCACGGGCGAGGCGGGCGACTTCGCGGAAATCGACCTTCAGCACGTCGGACTCGATCACCGTCAGCTCGGGCCGCTTGCGCAGGCGGGCGGCCAGATCGCGGTCGAGTTCGACCACCGTCAGGTGTTCGCAGCATTCGACGATCGGATCGGTCATCGCCCCCATGCCCGGGCCGATCTCGACCACCGCCTCGCCGGGTCGCGGATCGATGGCCCGCACGATGTCGGAGAGCACGGCACCGTCGGTGAGGAAATGCTGGCCGAAACGCTTGCGGGGGATGTGTTTCAAAGGGGGAGGACTCGTGGGAACACGCGTGAAAACGGGAAGGTCACTGGCCGGGTGGATCGCGCAGCTCGACATAGGCGCGCGCACGGACTTCGCGTGCCCAGTCGGCATAGGCGTCTTCGGCTTTTTGTTCGCGCAGGGCGGCACGGGCCATCTCGCGCTGTTCGCGCGGCTCCAGGCGCTGGTCGCGGCGCTCCAGCAACTGGATCAGGTGGACACCGAAGCGCGAGACCATGGGTTCGGCGATCGAACCGGGCCGCAGTGCCGACATCGCCTGCTCGAACTCCGGCACGAACTGGCCCGGCGACGCCCAGCCGAGGTCGCCGCCGCTGGCCGCACTGCCGTCTTCCGAATGCTGGCGGGCCAGATCGTCGAACTTGGCGGTGCCGGCCTCGATCTGGCGCTTGTAGCCGGCCAGACGGCGGATGGCGGCGTCCTGCGTCAGCTTCGGACCCAGCAGCAGCAGGATGTGGCGCGCATGCTGCTGCGCCACGGTCAACGCGGCTTCACGGCGCTCGATCAGCTTGACCACATGGAAACCCGCACCCGAGCGCAGCACCTGCGGCGCCACCTCGCCCACCCGCAGCGGACCGACCGCCTCGATGAACAGGTCGGGCAGCTTGTCAGCGCGGCGCAGGCCGATCTCGCCACCGCGGTCCTTGCCGCCATCGGAGGCTTCGCGCACCAGTGCTGCGAACTCCTCGCCCGAGCGCAGACGCTGCAGCAGCGCCACGCCCTGCGCCCGGCGCTGGGTGACGACGGCCGGCGTGGCGTTTTCCGGCACCGACAGCAGGATCTGGGCGATGTTGTATTCGGTGGCGGCGCCGTTTTTCTCGCGCTGCTGGACGAGCCACGACTCGATGTCGGCGTCGTTGATGCGGATGCGGCTCTGCACCTCGCGCTCGCGCACCCGCTCCAGCAGGATCTGGTCACGCAGGTTGTTGCGGAAGCGGACAAAGTCCATGCCCTCGGTGCGCAGACGCTCACGCAGTTGCTGCACGGTGATCTTGTTCTGCGCCGCGACGTTGGTGACGGCCCGGTCGATCTCCGCCTCATCCACGCGCGCACCGCCATCCCGCGCCGCGCCGAGCTGGGCCCGCTCGTCGATCAGCTGATCGAGCAGGTCGCGCATCAGCGTGTCGCGGTCGGGCAGCCGGGTGTTGCTGCTGGCGGCTTCCTGCTCGGCACGCAACAGACGTTGCTGCACCTCGCTGTTGGTGACGAGTTCCTGGTTGACCACCGCGACGATGTAGTCGCCACTGCGGCGTGCGGCCTGGGCCAGAGCGTCGATCGGGCCGCACAGCAGGCTGGCTGCCAGCAGCACCACGGCCAGCGCCGTGCTGTGGCGCGGCGTCATCACGGCGGTGCGCGCGGCACGCGCGTCGGGGGACAGTGTCTGCAGCTCGGTCATGGGGTGTCGGTGTCGCCGCCGGTGGCGGGTGGGTGGACGGCAGTGGCGGTGGCGGCCTTGGGGTCGCGCAGTAGCTGGTAGCCGGGGATATTGTCCTTCAAGACCGCCAGCGGGTTGGTGCCGGCATTGAGGCGGGACAGCCCCACCAGCTCCAGCTGCACCATCAGTTGAGTCGATGCGGCCTGCAGGCTGGTGGACTGGCGCCGGGCGACCACGCGGCCGATCCAGCAGCCTGCATCGTATTCGAAGCCAGCGATGGCGCCGCTGATGCGCCGGTCCTTCAGGCTGTAGTCGAGCGCGCCGACGCCGTAGAGGCGGCCGTCACACGAGGAGGAGGTGCTGCTGCGCGCTGCACGGACCGGGTTGTCCGCTGTTGGCGTGTCGAGCATCCGGGACAGCGGTGCCAGCAGTCCGTCGATCGGCCACTGCCAGCCCAGCGCGAGCTGCTCGCTGGCGCCGCGTTTCAGACGGTGGCTCGCATAGAGCGTGCGCAGCGGCCCGGGCGAGTAGCGCACGCTGGTGATGGTGCGCACCACGCGGTCGGTGTCGGTGTTGAACTGCAGCGAGCTGTCCAGCGTCCAGTGCGGGATCGCGGTGATGGAGCCCTGCACCAGCACGTCCGAAAAGCGGCTGGTCGCGGCATTCCCGTCGGCGGTGATGCGCTGGTCGCTCAGTCGATACCGTTGCGCCACACCCAGGCGCGCCAGCTCGGCGCCGCTGCGGCGGTCGAGGTAGCGCGTGGTCAGGCCGCCGGTGATCTGGTGGGCGTCGGAGACGCGGTCCACGCCCGAGAACACGTTCTCCGAGAACACCGTGGTGGCGTTGAAGTCGAGGGCGGCGCTGTCGAAGTTTGGCAATGCCGACTGGTCGCGCCACGGCGTGTAGGCGTAGAGCAGCCGTGGCTCCAGCGTCTGGGTCAGGTCACGGCCGAAGCCGCGGGTCTCGCGGTCGAGTGACCAGGCGCTGTCCAGGCTGACACTCGGGATCACCCGGCCGGCGCGGGTGCGGCCGTCGCTCAGCGGCTGGTCCACCTGGTAGCCGGCGGCGTTGAAGCCGGCCTTCGGGGTCAGCCGCCAGCCTTCGTCGCCCAGAGGAAGTGCCACCTGGCCCAGCGCGTGGAGCCGGCTGCCGCCGATGCGGGTCGGGTCGGCGTGGGTGAAGTGGTTGAACTCGGTCTGCAGTGACCAGTGCAGCGGCCCGCCGTGGTTGCTCCACAGGGCACCGAGCTGCGGCGTGCGCTGGTAGGGCGCGTCGATGCGGGCAGCGGGGTCGGTGTCCTGGAGCACCTGCCATTGCTGCAGGCGTGCATAGAGCTGCTGCTCGACCTCGCCCAGCCCACGCACCTGCAGCAGGCGGCGCTGCTGTGCCTGGGCCGTGCTCGACAGCAGGCGCGGCGTGAGCGATTCGGCGCCGCGCAGGCCGTCCTTCCAGTAGTTGTCATCGGAGACGCGCAGCAGGTGCCAGTCGTAGCGCACGCCGCTGGGCAGGTCACCCTGCTGGGTCCAGCGGGCGGCCCAGCGGCGGGTTCCGGTGGTCAGGTCATGCGGTAGCCAGAAGCCCGTGGTCTCGCCGCGCCACCGTGGCTGCAGATAGCGGAACTCCGTGTCCAGGCCGGCGCCACGCTTGCTCAGCAGCGTGGGCGTGAGCGTGGCGTCCAGGTCTGGCGCGATGTTCCAGTAGTAGGGCACCGACAGCCCCACGCCGTTGTTGCTCGACGTGGTGATCAGCGGCGGCAGCCAGCCTGACTTGCGCGCGTCCGTCACCGGAAAGCTCAGCACCGGCGCGGCCAGGATCGGCACGCCGTAGAAGCGCAGCACGGCGCCTTCGGCCACGCCCTCGTTGGCGTCGAAGTCCAGCCGCACGCGCCGGGTCGTCAGCACCCACGGGGTCGTTTCGCCATCGACCAGCTCGCAGCTGCTATAGGCCGCGCCACGCACCACCATGCGGTTCTTGCCGATGAAATCGACCCGTTCTGCACGGCCGCCCGCCTGGTTGCGGCCGAGGTAGAAGCGCGGATCCAGGAAGTAACCCTCCTGGTGTTCGGTGTTCAGCGTCAGCTCGCTGCCTTGGTAGCGGTCGTCGCCGCGCACCAGCAACACCTGCCCGGACGCCTTGACGCGGTCGTCGCGCTGGCGGTATTCGAGGTGCTCGGCCTGCAAGGTCAGCAGACCGCGGCGCAATTGGGCGCGGCCATCGGCGATCAGCGACTCACCGGTCTGACCGCTGAGGTGGTCCGCTTCCAGGTGGACGCGGTCATCGTCGGATGCGCCGGCTGTTGCGCTCTCCACCACCGGCAGCCGCAGGCCCTGCGTGGCCCAATCGGGCGCCTTGGCGGGGCAGGACTGGGCCGTGGCCGCGATGGGCGCCAGGGCCGCGATCCACACCAGCACCCGCGGGCAGGCGCGGTTCGACCAGGAGCGGCGGACATTGGCAGGGACAGGACGGTTCGGCACGGAAGGCGGTGGGTGCCCGCAGGGG
>JBEEMX010000324.1:0-4576 GCA_041192465.1 Pseudomonadota bacterium
TGCAGGGCTGGCACGATGACAAGCATCGGCAGGTAGAAGCCCAGGTAGACCGCGATCGAGTGTTTGCCCAGGGTGTTGAGCCAGCCCGCCCATCGGTGCGACGACACGAGCGCGGCAATCACCACCACCGCGCTGATGCCCATGAAACCTGCCAGCAGGTTGACCGCCAGGTGCTCCGTCAGCGCCAGCTTGACCAGCACGGTGTTGAGCACGGCCCACACGAGCAGCCCGGCCATGGCGGCGCGGCGGTGGGCGAGCGTCCAGTCGGCCAAGGCGAAGAACCGGCCGGAGAAGAGGTGTCCAGCATAGAAGAACAGAAAGAACATCCCGAACCGGTCCACATGGTAGATGCCGGTCTGCAGCGGGAACAGGTGGAGCAGCACCGCCGCCGGCAGCAGGATCCAGACCGGCACCGAGCGCAGCAGCCGCGTCGCCACGAAGTAGACCGACAGCATCATGACAAACCACAGCATGCCGAACGGGTCGTAGAGGTGGTAAAGCAGCGCCTTGACCCCATCGCCCAGCGAGGCGGGCGTCTCCAGCCCGAGCAGCCACGTCATCGGCACGACGATCAGCGTCCAGAGCACGAAGAAGTAGAGGTAATGCACGACCTTGGTGTCGAGGTAATGCCGCCACGGCCGGTCGATTACCTGCGACAGGAACAGCCCCGAGATCAAGAAGAAGTCCGGCATCCGGAACGGCTTGGCGAACACGACGAAATAGCCCAGCCAGCCTGCCTGCCCCTTGGCCACATGCCCCTGCATCGTCGCCGCGATCCACATGCCGACCACCGCGACGATGCAGAACCCCTTGGCGAAATCGACCCAGGCATACCGGCTTCGGGGGTCTGGAAGGCGTTGTTGGCTCATGGCGTGTGTCCTGACTGAGTGCGCAAGGCCACCAGTCTAGGAGTGCTGACCGGACTTGAATCTCCCCGAGTCACGTGCCTGAATGCACGATGGCACGAATCTGAACCCAATGTTGACCCTTGGCGCGTGAACTATGTCCTAGACATTTTCATCTTCGCCGGATATGGAAAAATCGTTTGCCGATTCCTCAGATTCGGCATCATCTGGCATCTTCGCCATCCCACGTTTTCCCTTGCGCGCCTTGCGCTCCTGGCGGGCCTGCTCGGCGATCTCGGCCTCGGCCGCCCAGACCAGGAACTCCTCAGGCGTCTCCAGCGTGATGCGACCGAGGATGCCGTTGCGGTAGTCGTGGATGACGATCTCGGCCGCTTTCTGCAGATTGATCTTGCCGCCACCCAGCACCGCGCCCCGCCTGCGGCCGATGGCGGCGAGCAGCTCCTCGTCGTTCAGCGCCTCGGTGTCGGTCAGCTTGTAGCGTGCCTCGACCTGCCCCGCATAGTCGCGGCGCAGCGTGGCCAGCAGCTCGACGGCGACCAGTTCCTCATCCAGCGCATTGCGGCCGATCGCACCGGTGGCGGCCAGGTTGTAGCCGCCCTTCTCGATCGTGATCTTCGGCCAGAGCATGCCGGGGGTGTCGTACAGGTAGAAGTCGCTCGCCAGGGCGATGCGCTGCTCCAGCTTGGTGATGCCGGGCTCATCCCCGGTCTTGGCCGCGCGCTTGCCGACCAGCGTGTTGATGAGCGTCGATTTGCCGACATTGGGAATGCCGCAGATCAGCACGCGCATCGGCTTGGCCATGCCACCCCGCAGCGGCGCCAGGGTGCGGCAGGCAGCGATCAGGCGCTGCGCGGGGGCGGTGATGCTGGCGTCCAGACCAAGGGCCTGCGTCTCGGGCAGGCTGTTGTAGTGGGCCAGCCACAGCTCGGTGCGCGCCGGGTCGGCCAAGTCTTGCTTGTTGAGCACCTTGAGCGCCGGTTTGCCTTGCGTCAATTCCGCGAGGAGCGGATTGGCGCTGGAGCCGGGCGCGCGCGCGTCCAGCAATTCGATCACCACGTCGATGCCGTCCTTGACACGCGCGGTGATGGCCTTCTTGGTCAGGTGCATGTGACCGGGAAACCACTGGATGGACATCTGGAAAATCTTTCTGGGTCGAAAACGGGGTGTAGAACAACGGGAGAATACCGGGATGAAAACCTACACCATCGAAGTGCAACGCTACAAGGCGGCCGCCAGCCACCACGGGCTGGTCAACATCAAGCTCGACGCCCTGCTGGTACCGCGCGCAACCCCGGAGGGCCAGGAGCCGGCCCACGTGCTGAGCATGAGCGAGGCGGATGCCCGCTCACTCATGATGCTGCTCAAGGCGCAGTTCCTGGAGGTGGACAAACGCAAGGCGCGCAGCCAGCGTTGAGCCGCGCCGCTCGCCGACTCAGTCGCGGGTCGGCGTGATCTGCTCGGCGTAGTCGTAGAGCGCGCCGAGGATCTCCTGGGCGCGGTCATCGTCCTCGTGCGCCTGACCAAGGGTGTCGATGCGCTCGAAGAATTGCGCCACCGTCTGCGCACCGCCTTGCCCGTCCAGCAAACGGTCGGCGCAGTGGGCTTGCCAGCGTTCGCGCTCGGTGTCGGTCAGGGTCTCGGGGAAATTCCGGGCACGGTAGCGCCAGAACAGCTCGTCCAGGCGCGGATCATCGAAGGCCGGCGCACGTCCCGAAGGCAGCTGGTCCGCCTTGAGGCCACGCAGGCGCACCAGCCGGCGGCGGTCCTCGTTGTCGAGAAAGCCCCCGTAAAGGTCTTCATCGACATCGGTGGCCGGTGCGCCCTCCACCACTGGCCGGGCATAGACCTCCTGCCAGATACCCCCCAGCGTGCGCACCTGCGACGCGGCCGTTTCGGCGTGGCGCAGGCACTGCGCCATGTCGATGCCCCAGTGCGCGGCGCGCTCGGTGGACAGCGTCTTGAGGTTGGCGATCACGACCGGGGATTTGTTGAGGTGGATCGTCTTGACCGGCAGCCGCGTGACGCCTTCGGGCAGCGCATCGGTGCGGGTGAACAGCCGCTCGCGGATCTGGGTCGCGCTCAGGCCGAGCAGCTCGGCAGGATCGTGCGCCAGATCCCAGACGATCAGCTCGTTCTTGTTGGTCGGGTGCGTCGACAGCGGCCAGACCACCGCCAGATTGCCGCGCTCGGCGCCATACATGCCGGACACGTGCAGAAAGGGTTGCCCCTGGCGCTGGGCGCGGTCGATCTCGGCGGCCACCGCGTCCTTCTTGCGCAGGGCCAGGCAGAAATCGAACAGCCGCGGCTGGCGGTCGCGGATCAGCCGGGCCAGCGCCAGCGTGGCGCGCACGTCGGACAGCGCGTCGTGCGCCGCTTCGTGGGCGATGCCGTTGGCGGCGGTCAGGTGTTCGAGCTTGAACGACGGGCGGCCATCTTCATGGCGCGGCCAGACGATGCCATCCGGCCGCAGCGCCCAGGCGCAGCGCACGAGGTCCACCAGATCCCAGCGCCCGCAGCCGTTCTGCCACTCGCGCGCGTAGGGGTCGATCAGGTTGCGCCAGAACAGGTGGCGCGTGACTTCGTCATCGAAGCGGATCGAGTTGTAGCCCAGGCCGATGGTGCCGGGCTGGCCGAGCTGCTCCTCGATGGCGCGGGCGAAGGCGTGTTCGGGCAGGCCGTGTTCGAGGCAGTGCTGCGGGAGGATGCCGGTCAGGAGACAACTCTCGGGATCGGGCAGATAGTCCGGCGCGGGCTGGCAGTGGACCATGACCGGCGCGCCGATCTCCTGCAGTTGCGCGTCGGTGCGGATGCCGGCGAACTGGGCGGGGCGGTCCCGACGCGGCACGCGTCCGAAGGTTTCGTAGTCGTGCCAGAAGTAGGTGAATTCAGCCATGTGCGGCACCTTACCCGAAACCGTTCCAGAAAACGCCGCCGCTCACAGCCCATCGCTGCGGCGCACGAAACTCGCGAAACGCGGCACGCCGTGGCTGGTCTGGCCGCGGAAGCGGTAGACGATGAGCGCGCCGATGGGCGGCGGGACACGGCGCTGCTCGTCGGTGAAGCCGGATCCGACCAGAAACACGACCCCATCCGCATTGCGCACCTGCAGGGCCCCGAGCAAGCCATCGAGGCGGCCCTGCCCCGGCGTGTGCCCGATCACCAGCGCGTCGTCGTCGTGGACGGGTTTGAGCTTGAGCAATGCCTCGCTGCGTCCGCCGAGGTTGGGCGCATCGGCACGGTGCAGCATCAGCCCCTCGCCACCCGCGTCCAGCACTGCGTGCAGGCGCGCCTTCAACTCGGTGCGATCGGCCACCACCGCCTGCACCACGGCGTGCAACTGCGGCCACTGCACACGGCCCACAATCGCCTGGATGTGCTTGACCCGTTCGTCGAAACGACCGCCCGCACGCTGCATCTCGAACACCAGCAACTGCACCTCGCGCCAGGCACCCGGCTCCGGGCGGCGCCTGCGCACCAGAGCCGACACCTCATCGAACCGGCCGCGGCCCAGCCACAACTCACCGTCGAGGGCCTCGGGTGGCAGGCGCGCCGTGAAATCCTTCGGTGCGTCCAGCACCTTGCCAGTGCGGGTGCGCAGTGTGCGGCCATCCCAGAGCGCCCGCACACCGTCGAACTTCTCGCTGACCAGGAAGCCGGTGGGATCAACCTCGGGTTCGGCAATCCGCGCCAGCAGCACGCCGGAACTCCGC
>JBEEMX010000325.1:0-4566 GCA_041192465.1 Pseudomonadota bacterium
CGCCTTGAACATCGCCTTGATCCCCCGCACCGCCTGCCGGATCCGCCCCTCGTTCTCGATCAGCGCGAACCGCACATGGTCATCGCCGTGGTCGCCGAAACCGATGCCAGGCGACACGCAGACCTTGGCCTTCTCCATCAGCAGTTTGGCGAATTCCAGCGACCCCAGCGCCGCATACCGCTCCGGGATCTTCGCCCAGATGTACATCGACGCCTTCGGGCATTCCACGTCCCAGCCGATCTCGCGCAGGCCCTTGACCAGCACGTCGCGGCGCTTCTGGTAGGTCGCGGCGATGTCCTGCACGCACTGCTGATCGCCTTCCAGCGCGGCGATGGCCGCCACCTGCAGCGGCGTGAAGGTGCCGTAGTCGTGGTAGCTCTTGATGCGCGCCAGGGCGGCCACGAGGTCCGGGTTGCCGACCATGAAACCGATCCGCCAGCCGGCCATGTTGTAGCTCTTGCTCAGCGTGAAGAACTCGACGGCGATGTCCTTGGCGCCCGGCACCTGCATGATTGACGGCGCCTTCCAGCCGTCGAAGCAGATGTCGGCGTAGGCGAGGTCATGCACGACGAGGATCTCGTGCTTCTTGGCCAGCGCGATGACGCGCTCGAAGAACTCCAGCTCGACGCACTGCGCCGTCGGGTTGCTCGGGAAGCCGAGCACCATCATCTTCGGCTTGGGGTAGCTGCCGCGGATCGCCTTTTCCAGCTCGGCGAAGAAGTCCACGCCGGGCACGTTCGGCACCGAGCGGATGTCCGCCCCGGCGATCACTGCGCCGTAGATGTGGATCGGGTAGCTCGGGTCCGGCACCAGCACGGTGTCGCCGCGGTCGAGCGTGGCGAGCATCAGGTGCGCCAGCCCTTCCTTCGAGCCGATGGTGACGATGGCCTCGCTGTCCGGGTCGATGTCGACGGCGTAGCGGTCCTTGTACCAGTGCGAGATCGCGCGGCGCAGGCGCGGGATGCCCTTGCTGGCCGAGTAGCCGTGGGTGTCGGGGCGCTGGGCGACCTCGGTGAGCTTGGCGACGATGTGCGCGGGAGTGGCGCCATCGGGGTTGCCCATGCTGAGGTCGATGATGTCCTCGCCACGGCGGCGGGCGGCGAGTTTCAGCTCGGCCGTGATGTTGAAGACGTAGGGGGGAAGGCGATCGATGCGCGCAAAGCGGCGCTTGCCCGAGGAAGAGCTGGAAGACATTTGGCAGTGGCTTTCACGTAAGCGCCCGGAACCGTCCGAGCGACGCTGGCTGCTGGGCAGCCGAGGGCCATGTTAGCAGTACGGAATGCGCTGAATGTGTCGATGAAGCACGGGTGCCTCACGTGGCGAACCTGTAGGAGGCACAGTTTTTGCGCCTGCACCCCCTGTTGGTGGATTGACTTGAACCAACGAGATTGTTGCTTTTTATTTACACATTAACAATGACGCCCATGCCAATGTCAACGACAGCGTCCTCCCTGCCGTGCCGACCAGCCGGTTCTCGCCGACAGGCTGAGCCAGCGGAAAGTCCCGGCAAGCTGTCAGGACTGGAAATCATCCGGTTCATTTCTGCCATCGCCGTGCTGGTCTGGCATTACCAGCATTTTTATTATGTTGCCGAGCAGCCGGTCGGTCTTGTCCGAGAGGATCAGCCGTTCTATGCGGCACTCCGACTTTTCTATGATTATGGGTTCAGCGGCGTTCAGGTATTCTGGTGCGTCAGCGGGTACATTTTCTTCTGGAAGTACGGAGTGTCGATCCATAGTAAAACACTCGACTTCCGGAAATTCCTTCTGTTCCGATTCTCGCGCCTGTATCCCCTTCACCTGGTGACATTGCTGCTGGTGGGGGCGATGCAGGGCATCTATTTCAACACCCATCAAAGCTACTTTGTCTATCCGGACAATGACCTGAATCACTTCGCGCTGCAGTTGTTCATGGCCAGTGACTGGGGGTTTCAGAAGGGCTACAGCTTTAATGGACCGATCTGGTCGATCTCGCTGGAGATTCTGGTCTACTTGTTGTTCTTCCTGACGGTAAGGCGCTTCGGTCCATCGCCGCTGGTCAGCGTGGTGCTGGTGGCGGTCGGTGGTGCGGCCGTGGTGGCGAAGGTGGCGCACCCCGTGTTCGGCTGCATTGCGTCGTTCTACCTCGGAGGACTCACGGCGACAGGCAGCCGGTCTGTTTTCGCCAAGGCACACCAGGCGCCGCTGAAAATCATCCTGCTGACTTTTTTGATCGTTTCTCCCATCACCGCGATGACGACCGGATTGGGGGATTCAAAATACATCAAGCATCTGTTCATCCTGCTGTACACCCCTGCCCTTCTGTATTTCATGGCGGAGTTCTTCAAGGTGCCGAGTCGCATCCAGAAAACTGTCCTCATGCTGGGCAATGTGACTTACTCCAGCTACCTTGTCCATTTCCCGATCCAGTTATCGACGGCATTGGTCTGCTTTTACATCGGGCAGCCCGTTCCTGCTGGAAATCCCCTGTTTTTTCTGGCCTTCATGGGGTTCACGCTGGGCCTCGCCGTGCTGACGTACCAGCATTTCGAGATGCCGGCACAGGCCGAAATCAGGCGCGCATGGATGCCGAAACGTGCAGCGGCAAGAAGTGCCTGACAGGATGACGATAGTGCCGGATCCGATCGTGTGGCGGTGGCTTACTTCGTGATCACCACACACGCCGCCGCATTCGCCGTGCTGACATAGCGCAGTCCCGCCGCTGCCACACCCGACACGCAGAACTGCGCCGCGCCAGTCTTGGTGGAGAGCGCCGAAGGGATGCCCACGTTGCCGCTGGCGTCGGTCAGACCCTTGACCGTGCCGGTGATCGCGCCGGTCCAGGTGCCGGTGACTGCGGCGCTCTGCACTGGATTGCCCAGCCCGTTGAGCACCAGCACACGCGCTGTCGCCTGGGTCTTGGTGGTGTTCAGCGTCAGGCCGATGCCTTGTGCATGGACCTCGGCGGCGGTGGAGCCAGCGGCTGGCTTGCTGACGGCGCAGGTCTCGCCGGCCGTGTAGCGCACCCAGTCGTAGGTCGCCGACAGCGGTGTGCCCGGATAGCTGAACGCACCCGCCCAGCCCGCTGCGGTGGCATCGACCGGCCAGAGGTTGACCATGACCTTCTGCAGCGAGTCGGCCGCCTTGGGCGTGGGCTTGCTGGCCGAGCCCAGCACCTTGTAGACCGACACGCCATCGACGAACCACTCGATGCCCTTGGAGGTCCACTTGAAGGCGTATTGGTGCAGGCCCTCCGCGGCATCAAAGGACAGGGGGACGGTGTATTCATTGCCGGCTCTGGGGGCGCCGTTGGCCCAGAAGTTGGTCTGCAGGCGCCGGGTATTGGCGCCGACGAACTCGATGTCGATCTCGTTGTGCAGGCCGTTGCCGCCGTTGTCGTAGGGGCCGGCGTAGGTGAAGAAGGAACTCACCACCCCGGCCGCTGACACCGGCCGGAACCGTGCTTCATAGCAGCCGTAGCCGTGGTAGCCGAGGCTCTGGTATTGGCCCGAGGTGTAGGGCTTGCCCAAGTTGGGCACGTTGCTCAGTCGCAGCGCCATCAGGCTGGTGGTGGTGGCAATGTGGTCGGCTTTCCAGGCACTGTCGAAGGGCGCGCCGTTGGCCCAGCCGTCGGCGCGCATCCAGCGGGTGGTGTCGAGCGTGGTGAGGTCGTCCTGGAAGCTGGATTGGGCCACTGGGGCGGCTGCAGCCGCACCGGTGAACACGGCCAGGAGCAGCGGTGCGAGAGGGTGTTGGGGCATGGTGGTGGTCGCAGTGGCTGTCTGTAGACGTACAGCGACAAGGATGCACCGCACTGTGCGGCTTTGCACCCGATATGCACAATTTGTAACATCGCAAGCGACAGTCGCATCCGGTACGCTGCCCCGACCGACCCAGCCGGGCGGCAACCTCGGCACCGACAACGTGGCCAAGTCCGCCCCCGATGGCCACACGCTGCTGCTCGCCGCCAGCGGGCCGATGGCGGTCAACCAGACGCTCTACAAGTCGCTGCCGTACAACCCGATCAAGGATCTGGCGCCGGTGATCCAGATCTCCGCCTTCCCGCTGGTGCTGGAGGTGAACCCGGCCTTGCCCGCGCGCACGATGGAGGAGTTCCTCGCCGCGATCAAGGCGCAGCCGACCGCCTTCAATTTCGCCTCGGCCGGCAACGGCACGCCGCAGCACCTGACCGGCGAGATCTTCAACAAGCACGCGGGCGTGAAGATGCAGCATGTGCCGTACAAGGGGGCCGGGCCGCAGGAGAAGCGCGACGCGCTGCCCGGCTGGATCGATTCGACGCGGTGCGGCGCCATTTCAGCGACCGCGAGGTGGTCGAACTCACGGCCACGGTGGCGGCCTACAACATGGTGTCGCGGTTTCTGGAGGCGCTGCAGATCGAGCCGGAGGGTGGCCGCGACAATCTGCTCCCATGACATCTGCCCACACCCCGCCTCTCGACCGCGAAGCCGGCCCGCGCCGCGCGACCCGCGACACCACCCGCACCGACGACACCCGCATCGACGCCGTGCGCCCGCTGATCACCCCGGCGCTGCTGCACGAGCGGCTGCCGGTGAGCGAGTCGGCGCTG
>JBEEMX010000326.1:0-4556 GCA_041192465.1 Pseudomonadota bacterium
CATCGTTCATGCGCCGAAAAATGGTGTCGTCCATGGCGTCCAGGCTGACCGTCACCCGGTTCAGGCCGGCGGCTTTCAGCGCGGCGGCCTTGCGTGCGAGCACCGAGCCGTTGGTGGTGAGCGTGAGGTCCAGCGGGGTGTCATCCAGCGTGCGCAGGGCCGACAGCATCTCGATCAGACGCTCCAGGTGCTTGCGCAGCAGCGGCTCGCCGCCCGTCAGGCGAATCTTGTGTACGCCATGCGCCACGAAAATCTGCGCGAGCCTAAGAATCTCTTCAAAACTGAGCAGTGCAGACTGCGGCAGAAACTGGTGGTTCTTGTCGAATACTTCCTTGGGCATGCAATAGCTGCAGCGAAAGTTGCACCGGTCGGTGACCGATATGCGCAAGTCGCGCAGCGGGCGCCCGAGTCCGTCGCTCAGCAGTCCCGAAGGGGCGATGAGCGGGGCAGGAATTCGCGGCAGCGCAGCGGCAGGGGCCGAGGCGTTGCGCTGATCGACAATGACAATGGTGTTTCGTTCCGACATGGCCGCCGCATTGTGCCTGTTTCGGGCGGCGTGCGGTGCGGGTAGGCCAATGCCGAAAAATCAGTTGCCGAGGTTGGCTGCGTTGACATTGCGCTGGGGTGAGGCAGTGCCCACACCTGTGCTCAATTGTGGGACACGGCGTGCGCCATCGAAGCGGCGGGTCCAGTAATCCTGGCGCATGTCCTCGACACGCACGGTGCTGCCGGTACGTGGCGCGTGGATGAATTTGCCTTCGCCGACGTAGATGCCGACATGGGAAAACGCACTGCGCATGGTATTGAAAAACACGAGATCGCCGGGTTTGAGGTCGTCCTGCCGGATGGACAACAAACCGGGCGCATTGGCCTGTTCGGAGGAGCGGCGCGGCAGCAGCAGGCCGACACTGTTTTCGAACACATGCCGGGTGAACCCGCTGCAGTCGAAACCGGTTTCTTCGCTGGTGCCACCAAAACGGTAGCGCACCCCGAGGAAGTTCATCGCGGACAGCACCAGATCGGAGGCGGTCTCGCGCACGCCGCCCAGCAGGTCTTCGGCGGTGCGACCGGACGAGGCACCCGTGCCGTCGGTGGTGAAACGCTCTTGCAGAAAGCGGCTGATCGGGTCGGTGGCTTCCGGCAGCGCGCGGGCGGGCAGGCTGATCAGGGCGAGCAGGGATGCAGCCAGGCCAGACAGAATCAGGGTGCGCAGTACCGAGTACAAACCTTGCATGGGGGATTGGAGTGTGAAAAAAGTCACCGGCCGAGCATAGGGACGGGTTTGAGGGCTGTCAATCTGGAACCCGCCGTCAATACTTAAGGCTTGGTCAGTCGCGCAGTTTGCCTGAAATGAAAAAACAAAACCACCCGGAGGTGGTTTGCCAGCAGCAGGAGCGACCCGCTCGGAGCCGAACAGCGGGTCAGGTTGGCGATCAGACCGAAAAATCGGTCAGATTGTGGCCGTTTTCGATCGCGGCGCTCAGCCACTTGGGCTTCAGCCCGCGACCAGACCAGGTTTCACCCGTGTTTGGATCGCGGTACTTGGCGGCGACCTTGCGGGTCGTGCCGGGTTCGGCGATGCCGATTTTTGGCGGGCGACCGGGACGGGCCGAGCCGAGGTCGGCGGCGGTGAGGCCGTTTTCGGCCATCAGCGCCTTGATCTGGCTGATGACCCCTGCGCGCTCGTTGCGCAGGGTTTCGGCGATCTGTTTGTCCAGATCTGCTTGCAGGCGGTCGAGTTCCGCTTTTTGCGCGATGAGTTCTTGGTACGTGGACATGAGTTTTTTCCCCAACGGTTGATCCAGCGTGGATTTTAGAAACAATCCATTCCTTCTGTCCAGTACCGAGTATCACGCCGCCGGCGGCACGTATCCCTGTGGCTGGTCCGCACCGGAACCGAAGAAATAGTTCTCCATTTGGCGAGCCAGATACTGGCGTGCGCGCGCGTCGGCCAGATTCAGCCGGTTTTCATTGACGAGCATGGTCTGGTGCTTGAGCCACTGCTGCCAGGCTTCCTTGCTGACGCTCTGGTAGATGCGCTTGCCGAGTTCGCCGGGATAGGTCGGGAAGTCCAGCCCTTCGGCTTCCTTTTTCAGCAGGATGCATTGAATGGTGCGTGCCATGGTGTGTTCCTTTCGGGTGATTCCGGGAAATTCAAGTCAGTTTCTTGACCAGCACCTGCGAGCGCCGGTCCCAGTTGTATTTGCGCTTGCGGGCGTCCGGCAGCCACTCGGGATCGACTTGCTGGAAACCCCGCTTGACAAACCAGTGCATCGTGCGCGTGGTGAGCACGAAGATGCTGTCGAGGCCCATCGCGCGTGCGCGCTGCTCGATGCGCTTGAGGATGCGCTCGCCGTCACCCTGGCCTTGCACCTGCGGCGAGATGGTCAGCGCGGCCATTTCGGCGGTCCTGGCCTCCGGGTAGGGATACAGTGCTGCGCAGCCGAAGATGATGCCGTCGTGCTCGATGACGGTGTAGGTGGTGATGTCGCGCTCGATCTCGGTGCGGCTGCGCTTGACCAGCGTGCCGTCGCGCTCGAACGGCTCGATCAGTTGCAGGATGCCGCCGACGTCGTCCGCGGTGGCTTCGTGCAGGCTCTCCAGCTTCTCGTCCACCACCATGGTGCCGACGCCGTCGTGGGTAAAGATTTCCAGCAGCACCGCCCCATCGGCCGCATACGGCAGGATGTGCGAGCGCTCGACCCCGCCCTCGCAGGCGCGCACGCAGTGCTGCAGGTAGAACGCAGGCTCGCTCGGCTGGGTGGGTGGCGGCAGTTTCGCGAGCAGGCGCCGCGCATCGGCCAGCGCGAGTTCGGTATCGATGGCGCTGTCCGGGTCGTCCAGGTCTTCGCGGATGCCGGGCAGTTCGGTCATGAACAGCAGCTTGTCGGCCTGCAGCGCCACGGCGGTGGCGGTGGCGACCTCTTCCATCGTCAGGTTGAACGCCTCGCCTGTCGGGGAGAAACCGAACGGCGACAGCAGCACCAGCGCCCCGATGTCGATGGCGCGGCGGATGGTGGCCGAATCGACCTTGCGCACCACGCCGCTGTGCATGAAGTCCACGCCGTCCACGATGCCCACCGGGCGGGCGGTGAGGAAGTTGCCCGACACGACGCGCACGGTTGCATTCGCCATCGGCGTGTTCGGCAGCCCTTGCGAGAACGCGGCCTCGATTTCAAAGCGCAGTTGACCGGCGGCTTCCTGCGCGCAGTCGAGCGCCACGGGGTCGGTGATGCGCTTGCCGTGGCTGAAACGCGAGGCGTGGCCCTTGGCGCGGAGTTGCTCGTTGACCTGGGGTCGGAAACCGTGGACCAGCACCAGCTTGATGCCCATCGCGTGCAGCAGCGACAGGTCTTGCACGAACGCATTGAGCTTGCCGGCGGCGATCAGCTCGCCGGCCATGGCGATCACGAAGGTCTTGCCGTGGTACGCATGGATGTGCGGCGCGACCGAACGGAACCAGGGAACGAAGGTATGCGGAAAGACGAGGCTCATGGGGTCTGGATTGTGCCTGAGCACCTGCCGCAGACCCGCGGTGGCCCGGGCCATGGACAATGTGACGGAGCAAGAGGGGCATGTCGTGAAAACACTGTTGAGGTCACTGGCCTTGAACCAGCAAGGGCTGGGCACATCGCCTGTTTTTGGCCATGGGGCGGCTGGGGCACTGCAGGCCATCGAACACCTCGGGTATGTCCAGATCGATACCTTGGCCGTGATCGAGCGGGCGCACCACCATGTCCTGTGGAGCCGTGTGCCCGGTTACGCCCCCGCGCACCTGAACCAGCTCCTGCACGAGCGGCGGGTGTTCGAGCATTGGTTCCACGCCGCGTCCTGCCTGCCGATGCGCGACTACCGGTTTTCCCTGCCGCTGATGACCGCGGTGCGCGAGGGGCGCAGTCGGCACGTCGCCCGGGCCGATACCGCCGTGATGCGCCAGCTCCTGGACCGGGTGCGCATCGACGGGCCGCTGACGCTGCGCAGTCTGGGTCAGCCCTCGGGCGTGAAGGGTGGCTGGTGGAACGCAGGGCCGCTCAAGCACGCGCTCGACCGGCTCTTCCTGCAGGGCGACTTGATGGTGTGCGAGCGCCAGGGGATGGAGAAGGTCTACGACCTGGCCGAGCGGGTACTGCCCGGCGGGCTGGATCTGCGGGAGCCGACGGTGGACGAGTCTGCGCGCTACCTGCTGGACACGGCGGTGCGGGCACATGGGGTCGTGACCTGGGCGCAATTGCTGCATCTCAGGACGGGGCAGGCCATCCGGGACGCGATGCGCCGCGCACTGGATGAGCGGCTTGCAGATCGGTCGCTGGTGCCACTGGAGGGCGCGACGCTGCCGGACGCCTATGTGGATGCCGCGGCGCTTGACCGCACGGCACCCACGGCCAGCCGGGAGGTGCGTCTGCTCTCGCCATTCGACAACGTCGTGATCCACCGCGAGCGCCTGAGCGGCTTGTTCGGGCTGGACTATCGGCTGGAGTGCTACACGGCGGCGCCGAAGCGGGTGTACGGGTATTTCTGCCTGCCGATCCTGTTCGGGGACCGGTTCGTGGGTCGGG
>JBEEMX010000327.1:0-4914 GCA_041192465.1 Pseudomonadota bacterium
GACGGCAAGACGACGCTACAAGTGAATCCGTTGTCGCCGCCTAACCCTTCCATCGAGCGGACATCCAACGGCGGGGCACACTCGCGCGCTCCGTCAGGGTCGGTAGCGCCGTTGGCTGCCGCTCATGTCAAACGTTGATATGGCTAACTTCTGTCAATAAGGCGCACGAATTCCCCCGCAGAGCGGATGGTCAACGAACCCGATGGCCGGACGGGGAACGCGGCGGAGCGCTTGGTGCCACCTGTAAAGGTATTGCGACGGTTGATCATGCTGATATTCGAGGGTTGGATACCTCAAGACAAGTGTTCGTCGCAGGGCTGCCTTCGGTCTAGGGGCTGAGATTGCGCGGGGCGTTGCCGCCCGTTGCTCACCAATAACGTTGCCGAGGATTCCCATGTGGCCGCGGCTGCGCCGCGTTCCCGGTCCGGCCGGTGGGGGGCTGAGTTGCCGGCCTTGGTGATGCTGCCCTGTCGGCGCTTGGGGCCGGAGCTGTGCTCGCCGGGGACGAGGCCGACGTAGGACATCAACTGGCGGGGGAGTTGCACGCCGCACAGGGCGTGCTCCGACTCGTCGGCGGCGTCGGGTACACGCACCACGGCCAAATCGCCCGGTCGAGCGCGGCCAGATCGCCGCCCGTGCGCCCGACAGCGCGAACCTCGCCGTCGCGGCCGGACTCGGCCACCGCGATGTCGATGCTGTCCTTGTGAACGTCCAAACCGACGAACAAAGTGCTAGATTCATTCATGGCTCGTCTCCTCGCAAACTCGCAACGCCCCGGCAGCCCGTGCGCCGGGTGCTCTGGTGTAGCGCTACAGACCCCGGGTCTGCAACCTACGGTATCGCGAGGGGCGGGCCGCCTTTTGTTGCCGATGGCGGTTAGCCATCTTGTCTAGATGGCACAGAAACGCGAGGCATCACATGCGCCGCAACTGGATCTTCATCACCGGACTCCTGGCCGCCACGCTCGTCGCAACAGCCATCTTGATGCTCTGGGGTCAAAGGATCGCTAGTTGCCTCCATCCCGAAGTATTCAAACTGCTTGCCGGCCTCATCATCACCGCTGGCATAGGAGGTGTGGCATCTCTAACCATCAATGAAATCAATGCCGCAAGGGAGCGCCGAGAGGCAAGTCGTGCGCTTATACGTGGCACGCTCGCGGACATCGTTGAGGCGTACAACGAAGTCAAAGGGATTCGAAGGCAACTTCGTGCTGAAGCAGTGAGGCCAAACTATTCCGATCAGAACGCGTACGTTCTGCGAGCGCCCTACGCCGACTTGATGCGCCGACTCAACACTGCTCAACTGAAGTTAGAGTCACACGTGAGACTGATCGAGGGAAACAAGAATCAGTACCCAGAGTCACAGCGCCTGAAACTGCGCCTTGGCGAAGCAGAGTCCTATTTGAGCAACGCTATTTCGGAGTGGGAAGAAAGGCTGGGGTGCTTCGCAGACGACCCGAAGAACAATGCGCTTGCCGATTTTTCGGTTCTGCGTTGCTTCGTTGCAGAAGCAAAGCAAAGTTTCAAGCCAGGTTTCTCGTCGCCAATTGATGAAGTGTTTTCTATCTTGGGTCGCGCACCTTCTGGCGAATAGGGGCGATGCCATCTAATCGGGTAGCCGGGAGTATCTAACTCCCAGCCCCCACACCACCCACCGTGCGGGTCCGCAGTGGGCGGTTCAACAAGTTGGCTCGCACGACGAAGTTTTCGATGGCAAGCCGAATACCCTTGAGCCTTGCACCACAGGTCTTTGACGCTGAGCAGATTGAGCAGGTGCCGAATCTTGGTGCGCGCCCAGCGCCACTGTTTCCAGTAACACATCCGCACGCGCCGCCGGATCCACTCGTCCAGTTCGAGTACGGGTCGGTTATAACGAGGATGACCACGACGTCGGCATAACGCGCAAAGCGGTGGCCCCGCCGGTGCAACTCGGTGTCGAGCGCATCGAGCCATGGACGATCACAGCGGAGCGCACCGGCGAAACGCTGGGTCCGGCCAGGCTCACGTCGGTGAAATGCCTCCATGCCGTCCTGCCCTTGGGTCCGCAGGGCCTGGACGGCACACCGCCCGAGCCAGAAGGCGGCAGAATCCGCGCACCATGAGACTGCCCCCCACCTTCGGCGCCATCGCCACGACCGTCGCCCTGCTGCAGGCCAGTGCCTGCCATGCGTTTTCCTGCGACGAACTCCGGACTGACGTGGAAGCGCGGATCCGCGCGGCGGGCGTCACGGCCTTCAGCGTGTCCGTGGCCGACGCCGGCGCCCCCTCGACGGGCAGGGTGGTCGGCACATGCGACCGCGGTGCGAAGAAGCTCCTGTACACGCCCGCCGAGTCCGGCACGGCCCAGCGCCTCCCGTCCGCCAAGCTCGACAAGAGGGCCGACGCCATCATCACCGAGTGCAAGGACGGCTCGGAACCTGTGCGCGGTGCGTGCAGGAAATGAGAACCGCCCCTGTGAACACATCGAATCCCATGCCCAGCCCAGCAGCCCCCCCGTTGTCGATCCAGGGCTACCACGCCCACGTCTACTTCAGCGCCGACACGATCGCCCAGGCCCGCGCCCTGTGCGCAGCCGTCGCCGGGCGCTTCGCGCTGGCGATGGGCCGGGTGCATGAGCGGCCGGTGGGGCCACATCCGGACTGGAGCTGCCAGCTTGCCTTCAGCGCCGCCCTGTTCGGCGAGATCGTCCCCTGGCTCAACGCGGAGCGCGCGGGCCTGACCGTGTTCGTGCATCCCCTCACTGGCGACGAACTCGCCGACCACCGCGACCACGCCATCTGGCTCGGCCACAGCCGCCCGCTCGACCTGTCTGCCTTTCTTCCGCCCAGACCGCCGAGCCGGCCGGACACCAAGCCGCTGCACATCACCCTGCGCCCCGTCACCCGCGACAACTTCGAGGCCATCACCGACCTGGAACTCCTCCCGCACCAGGAGGACTACCTCGCCAGCAACAGCTACTCGATCGCGCAGGCCAGCTTCAACCCCCACCTCCAGACCCGCGCCGTCTATGCGGACGAGACGCTGGTGGGCTTCATGCTGTACGCGACGCCGGGGGAGACGGGCGTGCCGGGCGGCTACAGCATCTGGCGCTTCATGGTCGATGCGCAGCACCAGGGCGGGGGCATCGGCCGGCGGGCGCTGGAGCAGTTGATTGCGGAGATCCTCGCGCATGGCGGTGTGCGCCAGATCGGCATCTCCTACGTCCCCGACAACACGGCCGCGCAGCGGTTCTATGCCAGCTTCGGCTTCGTCGAGCAGGGGATTGACGACAGCGGCGAGATGGTGGCCGTGCGCGTGTGCGGTGGCTTGGCCGGCGGCTGAACGCCGCCCCTGTTCAACCCACCACCGGATTGCTGCCCGGCAGCGCCTTCGCCGCCGGTTGCGCCACGCCCGCGAACTGCGCGCCGGAGATGTCGGCGGCGGACCAGCCGCGGTTGATGTCCAGCCCCGTGAGCCGCCAGTCGCGCACGGGCAGCAGCGGGATCGGCTTGCGCATCCGTTCGTGGAAGCGGGTCGGCCATTCGACGCCCTGGATGTTCTGGAACTCCGACACATCCACCTCGGACACGCTGCCGCGGGTGGACGACAGCCCCTCCTGCGTGTAGCGCACGCGCCGCATCAGCCGGGTGCGCCGGTCGATGCACAGCACGAGCTGCTCCACCGGCGAGAAGCCCAGCCCCGGCGCCAGCCGCACCATCAGCCGCTCGCAGGCATAGTCGCCGACCTGCTCCAGCCCGGCCAGCCGCAGCACCGCCGGGCGATCGACCAGCGCCAGCGGCCCCAGCAGGAACAGCCGCGCCGCATCGGCCACCATCGCCGAGGCTTGGCGCAGCGGGTTGTCGGTTGAGGGGCGGCCGTTGTACCAGACCTGCACGTCGCCCGGCGCCTGCTCCGTGCCCAGACGGCGCACCACCTGCTTGTGGCCGCTGGAGCCGATGTGGGCCTGCGCCATCAGGCCCTCGGCGGGCAGCAGCCGGTCCTGCACGCTGCTGCGGAACTGCGTGTCGCTCAGCTCCGGATGGATGCGCCCCACCAGCGTCCGCCACTCGCCGGCATAGCCCACGTTCAGATCCCGCACGCGGCGCCAGGCGGTCAACCCGTGCGCGGCGGCACTGTCGTTGAGCAGCGCCAGTGCGGCGGCATCGGTGGTTTCCTTGGAATCGATCGGCGACAGCGGGGCCGATGCACAGCCGCCGAGCGTGGCGAGTGCCGGCAGCAGCGGGGTCAGTGCGGCGGCGGACAGCAGGCGGCGGCGGGTGGGATCGGCGGGGTCTCGGCGCATTCGGGGTGTCTCCTTCGGGCAAGTGCCCGCAGTGTGCCCATCGATCGACGGACTGGCTAGGCTTCGCGATCAAAGATGCCTCTGTTACAGCCCAGGGTTTTCAGCATGTCCGTGGTCTTCTGGGGATGGCGGGCCAATGCCGCTGTGCCACTGTGGAGTCTGCGGATGCGCTGAAGCGACTCCGGTGGGACCGCTCGTTCGGTTTCTGGACCGCCCCCAAGCTCCTACACTCCGCCGCAGGAGCCTCCCCATGAAACTCGCCCTCATCACCGACATCCACGCCAACCGCGAAGCCTTCGAGACCTGCCTCGAACAGGCGCATCTGCACGGCGCCGACCGGCTCGCGTTCCTCGGTGATTTCGTGGGCTACGGGGCCGATCCGGCGTGGGTGGTGGAGCAGGTGCGCGACCTCGTGTCGCAGGGGGCGATCGCCGTGCGCGGCAACCACGACGAGGCCGTCGCCCGCGGCCCGAGCGACCACCTGGTCGAGGACGCCCGCCGCGCCGTCGAGTGGACCCGCTCGCAGCTCACGCCCGTCCAGCTCGATTTCCTTGGCGCGCTGCCCTACATGCGCGAAGACCTGGGCTGTCTCTTCGTCCACGCCAACGCCTACGCACCGCCCGCCTGGGACTA
>JBEEMX010000328.1:0-4527 GCA_041192465.1 Pseudomonadota bacterium
GGGCAGGATGACATTCGCGTGGCGCGTCGTCTCGTTCAGGTAGATGTCCACGCTGACCATGAAATCGAGCGTGTCCAGCGCCGCCGCGAGCCGCGGGCTACCCGGCGCGGACAAGACGGGGTTGGACGCGACCGTGATCAGTGCCTTCACCGCCGGTTGCTCGGGCGAGGTGGCGGGCGTCTCGATCTCCTCGGCGAGGCAGGTGATCGGCCATTCGCCCATGACCTCGGGCGCGCCGCTCACGCGGCTGTGGTGCCGACCCGTGCCGACGCCGCGCCCGATGCCCGGCTGGCCCATCGTGTTCGCCGCCAGTGCCGCAGCCTTCGGGAACATCACGCCGCCCTCCGCATCAAGCCGTCCCGTCAGCACGTTCAGCACGTCGATCAGCCACGCTGACAAGGTGCCGAAGGTCTGCCCATTGGTGCCGATGCGGCCATAGACGGCGGCCCTTGGTGCTGCGGCAAGCTCGCGGGCAAGGCGGCGGATCGTGTCGGCCGGGACCGCGCAGCGCTCGGCCACCGCATCCGGCGTGAACGGCGCCACCGCAGCACGAACCGCCTCGACATCCGCCGCACTCACCACCGCCGACGCCGAGCCGAGCCGCACCAGCCCCTCCTCGAACAGCGTGTGCGCCATCGCGGCGAGCAGGAACACATCCGCGCCGGGCCGGATCGGCAGGTACTCGTCGGCGACCTTGGCGGTTTCGGTGCGGCGCGGGTCGATGACGACCAGCCGCCCGCCACGCTGCCGCAACGCCTTGGCCCGCCCACGGAAATCCGGCACCGTCCACATGCTCCCGTTGCTCGCCACCGGATTGGCGCCGATCACCAGCAGCCAGTCCGTGCGGTCGATGTCGGGTACCGGCACGCTGAACCAGTGGCCGTACAGCAGCCCGCAGGCGAGCTGGCGCGGGATCTGGTCGAGCGTGGAGGCCGAGTAGACGTGCTGCGTCCCGAGAGCTTTCACCAGCGTCGGCACCGTCAGCGTGAGGCCCAGCTTGTGGACGATCGGATTGCCCAGCGTGATGCCGACCGCGCCCTTGCCGTGGCGGGCCTGCACCTCGCCGAGACCGCGGGCGATTTCGGCAAACGCTTCGTCCCAGCCCGCCGGCACATGCTGTCCGTTGCGGCGGATCAGCGGCTGGCGCAGGCGATCCGGGTCGCTGTGCAAGTCCTTGAGCGCCACCGCCTTGGGACAGATGTAGCCGCGGCTGAATGGGTCGGCGTCGTCTCCGCGAACGGTGGCGACGTGCTCGATCCCCTGCGCGTCACGGGCAATGTCGAGCACGAGGCCGCAGCAGGCTTCGCACAGGGGGCAGATGCGGTGGGCGGTGCGGTGCGCCGTGGGCTGAGCGGTGTCGTGGGTCATGGCCGGGTGAGCTTCAGGGTTTCGCCAACCTGGGCACGCGCCACATCGTCGGCGTGGAAGGGCAGCACGGGCCAGCGTTTGGCCGCGAACAGGCGCGTCTGGTCGTTCGAGTGCGGCGAGGCGGGGTCGGTGCTCTGGCCGTAGGTGAGGAGGGCCTGCACCACCGGGCCGCGGGCGTCGAAAGTGACGGTCTGCACGTAACTGGTGCCGTAGTCGATCGGCAGGCCCTGGGCGTTGATCGGCAGGCCCGCCACGTTGCCCATGTTGTTGAGCACGCCCTCGAACTCGTCGCCGCCATGCAGACCGATGCGCTCGGTGCTGGTGGCGGCGTGCTGCACCGTGCTCAGCGGTG
The DNA here is from genome assembly GCA_041192465.1 of Pseudomonadota bacterium. GTDB lineage: Bacteria > Pseudomonadota > Gammaproteobacteria > Burkholderiales > Burkholderiaceae_C > Sphaerotilus. Next base: position 1,721 of record JBEEMX010000328.1, read on the forward strand.
CATCCAGCGCAAAACCCGCCTTGCGCACCAGCGTGACCGCATCGGCCAACGAGGTCCAGACCTTGGCGGCGGTGGCCTCGTCTTCCATCTTCAGCCCCATCGGCGTGTCGATCGGCTGCGCCGGGTTGAAGGGCACGCGCCAGACGTTCGGGATCGCCCGCGCCGTGCGCCAGAACTCGCGGAAGAGGTGGGCACCGCGGGCGTCGCCTTCGTTGGTGCGGCTCCAGCCGCGCAGCGTCGTGCAGCCGTCGCGGGCGGCGGCATCGGCTGGCGGGGTGAGGGCGCAGGCGGCGAGCAAGTCCGGCATGGTGATGCCGGCGATGTAGTTCCGGTCGCCGAACAGGCGGTTCTGCAAGCCTGTGGGCGTGACCTTGCCATCGGCGAGCATCGCGGGAATCTCGGTCAGGCTGGCGCGGGTGCGGGGCCGCGAGACCTGCGCATCGCCGACCAGCGGCGAGATGCCCTCGAACCGCTGCGCCGGGTGCGTGTAGACGAAGCTGTCGTTGCTGTTCTGCACCCAGTCGCGGCGCACGGCCACCGGCATCCGCTCGCGGGGGATCAGCCCCGGCACGGGAGACGCGACATCCAGGTTCCAGCCACAGGCGCTGCGGCTGCCATCGAGCACGAACAAGCCGGCCGGGCCGCGCAGGGCAGCCGCTTGCGGACTCGGCGCGCAGCGTTGCAGCAGGGAAGCATCCACGTCAGGCACGACGCTCAGGTCGGCGTACAGGGCCTGGCCGTGGCGGTCGGCGGCGATGGTGTTGACCCAGGGCAGGCCGAGGTTGCGCATCGCCTGCGTCAGGTCTTCCACCTGGGTGGCGCGACTGAAACCCAGCCAGGTCTCGACGGCGCGGGCGTTGAGCGTGTTGGCGTCCTTCAGCGCGTAGGCTTTGGCGGCGGTCCAGTTCAGCCCCGCCCGCGGCACGACCACGACCGGACCCCAGCGCGTGCTCCACCAGGTCTGCGTCTTGTCGGCGAGCGTGCCGTCGGGCTGGCGCACCTGGATCGTCAAGGTGCGCGCCTGCATCTTCTCGGGCTGGCCGTCGATCAGGTAGGTGGTGGGCTCGCCCGGTTTCAGCGCCAGCTCGTGCAGCGTGAAACGCTTGCCGCTGGACACCGTGTGCGACCACGCCACGTCCTTGTTGAACCCGACCTGCACCACGGGGCTGTGGCCGACGCTGGCGCCCATCACGTCGAAGCCACCGGGGCCGGTGAGGGTCAGGTGCATCTGCCAGAAGCGGTTCACGCCGGCCCACGGGAAATGCGGATTGCCCAGCAGCACGCCGCTGCCGTTGGCGGTGGTGTCCGCGCCGAAGGCCCAGGCGTTCGACCCCATGCGCGGCTCGATCACGCCGGCTTCGCGCATTGCCTCGGCGGCGTCGGCGAGGTCGATCGCCGGAGAGGGCAGCGCCGACGTGGCGGCGGCTGGCTTGGGAGGCTGGGCAGCGAGCGCACCGTCGGCCAATGCGGCGATGCCGGCCTGCACGGTCGTCAGCTCGTTGAGGCGGCGGAACTCGGCCAGCGTCATCGGCTGCACCCACGGCTGGCCCTTGCAGGCGGCCGGAAGTTCGCCGGCCCGGTCGCGCAGGTAGCGGTTGTAGCCCGCGACATAGCCGGCTTCCAGCGCGCGCGCTTCGGCACCCATCGCCGCCGAGACGCGGGCGAGCGCGTCGTCGTCCATGTGCGCGGCGATGAAGAAGTCGATCTGCTCGTTCGGCAGCACGCGCCGCCCCAGCAAGCCGCTCGCCTTGTCGCCGCCGAAGAAGCGCGAACGCTGGCCGCGCACCGTGACGAGCTGGTTGGCGGTCTGGCAGACGTTGTCGCGGGCGTGGGCGTAGGCAGTGCCGTAGGCGAGGGATTCGGGGTCGGATGCGGTGATGTGGGGCACACCATGGTCGGTGGTGCGGAGGGTGGCGGTGCGGTCGCCGCCGGTCAACGAGCCGCCGGGGGGCGTGGCGCAGGCCGCCAGCAGCGATGCGACGGCCAGAGCGACGGCCGTGGTGGTGGCGGTGTGGGGCAGGGTGCGGAACATCGGTGTCCTCGAAAACCATCAGGAAGATGGACCCATGATGGCCCACGCCCGCAGCCCGCACAGCCGGGATCGCCCTTGGTTTGGCGCCTCAGTCCAGCGGGAACACGGTGTCCATGTCGCCCGCGTGACAACCCTCGGCGATGGGCGTCCAGCCATGGTGGACGACGACCCGCTGGCCGGCGTGGCAGACCTCGATCCGCGTGGCGCCCGGCACCGTGGCGCGCACGAACGCCTCGATGGACGCCGGCATGCTGACCCGGTAGCGGGCCGCGTTCAGGTCTTCGGGCGGGTGGTCGTCGTGGTGCAGCCAGGGGCTGAGCGTGGCGAGCCACAGCAGCGGGGCGAAGCCGAGGTCGATGGTGGTCGGTGCGTAACCTTGCGTCTGGAGCCACTGCTGCGCGGCGGTGCGGTCGGCGTTCGGGCCGAGGTCGCCTTGCGCGGCGGCGAACAGCTCGACCGTCCACTGGTTGCAGTTCTGGTAACGCTGGCTCCAGGCGTGGGCATTGGCGCTGTAGGTCGCCCCGAGCAGCGCCAGCGCCTGCCGCGTGTCGAGGACGGCGCGTTCCAGCCGCTCCGCCGCGTCCGGCGGCAGGAAGACCAGGGACAGCGCGCCGCGTTCCGGGTCGTTGGTGCCGAAGAGGAAGCCGGACAGCCCCTGGTCGAAGAGCTTGGGCTCGCCCGCGTCGCAGGCGTAATACAACTGCCGCACCGACCACGGGCCGTTCGCGCTATCCCGCGCCGTGTAGCCGCTGTGCGAGTAGCGCAGGCCGAGCCG
>JBEEMX010000329.1:0-4507 GCA_041192465.1 Pseudomonadota bacterium
TCGTCCAGGTCGTGCCGTCCCAGAAGGTGCCGAAGTTCGTCCAGGGGTTCTGGCTCGTTACCTGCTGCTGAAACGTCGCCCAGCGCGCCTCGAGTTCGGTCTTGATCTTCGGCAGCGTGAGGCCGGTGATGATGGTCGAGCGCCACGCCTACTCGCGCACCGCCACCAACCAGGCGTACGCAAACCCCCAGTTCATGACGGCCTTGGGCTATGATCCGGAGAATGTTTCGCGCGATCCCGCCACGCCCGCCGGCATCGGCAACCGGCTCGTCCCCGCCGAGCGCCGCCCGTTCAGCACCGCCAACCTCGGCGCCGCCCTGCGCAATGCCGACAAGTCTTTCCTGACCTTCTCGGAAAGCCTGCCGCACCCGCTCTGGGACGGCGAAGGCGACCTCAATCCGCTCACCGACCACTACCGCCGCAAGCACAACCCGGCCATCAACTGGATCGACTTCGGCACGGCGCACACCCCGCGCAAGGTGCCCGAGGCGCAGCGCCGCTTCCTGCTGCCGGTGGACGTGAACCTCGGTTTCCAGGCCACGCAAGACCCGACCGGCCGCCGCTGGCGCGGGTTCATGGAAGACGAACACGGCCGCCCGCTCGACTTCGCGAAGCTGCCCACCGTCTCCCTTGTCGTCCCCGACGAACAGCACGACGCCCACAGCGCCCCGCTCGCCGACGCCGACGACTGGCTGCGTCGCCACATCGGCCCCTACGCCACCTGGGCGCGCACGCACAACAGCCTGCTCATCGTCACCTTCGACGAGGATGGCTCCACCGACACCTCGCAAGGCGACGGCTACCGCACCGGCCGCCATACTGTCGCCACGCTGCTCCACGGCGCCGGCGTGCGCCCCGGCGTCTACGGCGAGCGCATCGACGCGCTGAACGTGCTCGCCACGGTGCTGCACGACCAGGGGCTGCTGGAGGGCTTCCGCCGCGACCTCCTGGCGACCTGCACCGAGGATCGCCCCACCTGCGAGCGCGAACACGCCAACCTGCGCCCCATCGCGGACGTGTTCGGCCGCGGCGAGCCGCTGGGTGAACTGCCTGCCGTGCGGTGAGGTCCGGTGGTGGTTGCCCTATACCGTGGTATGGGGCCGATTCTGGTGAAACAAGTCACGCTTGCCATGCGATCGCTGTGCGTCTACTCTGTCTGTCCAGACGTGCCGCGCTGGCACGTTGTCTATCCACCGAAGCAAACTGCGTGAAGGAACCGAGACCATGGGATTGATGAGTTTCATCAAGGATGCCGGCGAAAAGCTCTTTGGCAGCCACAACCCTGAAAAGGCCGCTGCCGAAGCCGCCACCGCCGCCGATCCTGCCGCTGCACAAGCCAAGCTGGAAGCGGCCAACTCGGGCGCCGCCGCCGCCATCGAGAAGTACATCGGCGCACAGGGCCTGAACGTCGATGGCCTGCAAGTCGCTTTCGACGGCACCACCTGCCAGGCCACGGTCTCCGGCTGCGCCAATGACCAGGCGACGAAGGAAAAAGTCCTGCTGTGCTGCGGCAACGTCGCGGGCGTCAATGGCGTCAACGACCTGATGACAGTCAACGAGCCGGCGGATGAGTCGCGCTGGCACACCGTCGTGCGCGGGGACACCCTGTCGGGGATCGCCAAGGCCGAGTACGGCAACGCCAACGCCTACATGAAGATCTTCGAGGCCAACAAGCCGATGCTCAGCCACCCGGACAAGATCTATCCGGGCCAGACGCTGCGCATCCCGGCCTGATCGGGACTGCGTTCCGTGCGACGGCGACCGGGTGACCGGTCGCCGTTTTCATTGGCAGGTCAGCGCGGCGGCTGCTCCGTGCGCCCGTCAGCGTGGCGGGCGAAGCGCACCGGGTCGCTCCCATGCACCGGTGCCGTGTCCGGCCATGACCAGCCGCCAAACTGCGTGCGCTGGTAGTCCGCGAACGCCTGCCGGATCTCGGCCGCGGTGTTCATCACGAACGGGCCGTGCTGCGCCACTGGTTCGGCAATCGGGCGGCCTTGCAGCATCAGCAGTTCGGCTGTCGCGGCTCCGCGGTTGACGATCTCGACCGCCCGCTCGGCCGGCACGTCGATTGCTGCGTGGCCGGGTACCGGCAGGCCATCCACCGTCAGCGTGGTGCCGCTGTAGAAGTAGAGCCTGCGCCGCGTCGTGGCCCCACCGCGTGCCGCCGGCAGTGTCCAGCGTGCGCCCGGCGCCATCTTCAACGTCCAGATCGCCACGTCGGCGCTCGGGTCGCTGGCCCAGGAGTCCGGCGGCGGGCTGGGCGGTGCAGCCATGCCGTCCGGGGCGCCGGCCACGCAGACCAGCTCGGTCGTGGCGCCGGCCGCGTCGGTGTCGGTGCGGCGCGGCACATCGCCGGCCCACAGCATCGTGAAGTGCGGCGCGGTGAACTTGTTCCGGGCGGGCAGGTTCAGCCAGATCTGGAACAGGTCCAGCGGGTTCGGCGCGGCGGTGGACAGCAGCGGGAACATCTCGCTGTGCTGGATGCCGCGGCCTGCGGTCAGCCACTGCACGTCGCCGTCGCCGTAGCGGGCGGCGGCCCCCATCGAGTCGGCGTGGTCGATGCGGCCGGTGCGCACCAGCGTGACCGTCTCGAAGCCACGGTGCGGGTGGGCGGGGAAGCCGGGCACCTGCTGGCCGTGGTACATGCTCCAACCGTCGCGGTAGGAGAAGTCGCTGCCGATCTGCCGGCCGGCCAGCGACGCGGCTGGACCGTGGCGGCCGTTGCCTTGCGGGTAGCGGTCGTCGTGGTGGACGCAGAAGAGGAAGGGGTCTTGGGTCGGCCAGGGGAAGCCGAGGGGGTGGAGGGTCAGGCTGTGTGACATCGTCAGGCCATCGCGAACCAGTCCCCGCCCAGCGTCACCCCGACCTCGCCCCGGATGTCCCGCGACGATGCCCCGGCCCGCAGCGTGAACGCCCCCGCCTCGGCCACCCAGCCACCGCGCGCCGTGTCGAACCACGCGAACGCCCGCATGTCGAGCGTCATCGTCGCCGTTCCGGTCTCGCCCGGTTGCAGGGCGAGCTTGGCGAAGCCCTTGAGTTCCTGCACCGGCCGCGCCACGCCGCTGACCGGATCGCTGACGTAGAGCTGCACGACCTCGCTGCCGGCCCGCGTGCCGGTGTTGGTCACGTCCACCGAGACGGTGACGTTGCCACCCGATTCGACCGCCGTGCGATCGACGCGCACCTCGCCCCAGGCGAACGAGGTGGTCGACAGCCCGTGCCCGAACGGGAACATCGGCGCGACGCCGTGCGTGTCGTGGTGGCGGTAGCCGATGAACACGCCTTCGTCATAGACCACGCGCCCGTCCACACCGGGGTAGCGCAGCGGATCGCCGTTCGACGTGACGACATCGGTGAGCTGCTTCGGCCACGTCTGCGGCAGCCGCCCGCCCGGCGCGGCACGGCCCGTCAGCACGTCGGCGATCGCGTGGCCGCATTCCTGCCCCGGGTACCACGCCTGCAGCACCGCCGGCACCTTGTCCAGCCACGGCAGCTCGACCGGCGCCCCGGTCTGCAGCACGACGATGGTGTTCGGGTTCGCGGCGACGACCCGCTCGACCAGCGCGTTCTGCTGGTGCGGCAGCGCCATGTCGGGCCGGTCCAGCCCCTCGCAGTCCCACTCGGCGTTCAGCCCGATGAAGACCACTGCCACGTCGGCTTGACGCGCCGCCGCTTCGGCCGCTACCAGATCGGCCTCGCCACGCGGCAGATGCACGCCCAGCCGCAGCGCCTTGAACGACACTGGCACGCCCGTCGGCGACGAATACTCGACCGTGATCGCTACCGCCACGCCCGCCTGTAGCCGGTGGCTGACAACGCGCTCGGTGCAGCCAAAGGTGAAGTAGGTGTCGCCCTGCGCCCAGCTCTCCCACGCCTCGACGACCTGCACGCCATCGAACAGCACGCGGCTGAGGCCCGCGCTGGTGATCGAGACTTGGTAATCACCATCGGCCGGTGGCACGAACTCGACCGTTGCCCGTGCGGAGAAATGCATCGGGTCGATGCCGTCCTCCACCGTACCGGCCCAGAGCTTCTCGCTGCTCGGGTAGACCGCGTTCACGGCCACGTCGCCGCTCAGGTCGGTCGAGGTGTAGAACGCCACCGCCATCGGCTGGTTCAGCACCGGCACCCAGCGGTAGTTGTCCGCGCCGGGTGTGCAGACCAGCGCGGCGTCGGTCTGCGCGGCCAGCCCTTCGTGCGGCGTGATGCGGTGCAGCGCGTTCACGTTGGCACTGCCGCCGCCCATGATCTGCGCGGTGTCCACGTTCGGGCCGATCAGCGCGATGGTGCGGACCATGCCAGCCAGCGGCAGCAGGTCACCATCGTTCTTCAGCAGCACCGCGCCTTCCGCACCGAGTCGGCGGATCAGGGCGCGGCGCTCGGGCGAATCCTCGGAACGCTCGTCCGGGATGCCCGGCGACGCGAAGCCGCCGACCCGCTCGACCAGTTGCAGCACCCGCCCGGCGCACGCCCGCACATCGTCGGCCGACACCCGCCCCTCGCGCAC
>JBEEMX010000330.1:0-8760 GCA_041192465.1 Pseudomonadota bacterium
GTCCAGTTCCGCGTCGACAAGGGCGGCATCATCCACGGCACCATCGGTCGCCGTTCGTTCGAAGACGGCAAGCTCAAGGGCAACCTGCAAGCGCTGCTGGACGCGCTGAACAAGGCCAAGCCGGCATCGAGCAAGGGTGTCTACCTGCGCAAGGTCGCTGTCTCGTCGACGATGGGCGTGGGCGTCCGCGTGGACATCGCCAGCGTCACCGCCGGCATGGGCACCAGCCAGAACTGATCTGATCGCAAGATCCGGACCCTGCGCGAGTCTGGCGCAGGCACTCCGCAAGCATTTGGTGGGCTGAACGGTGCAAGCCGCTCAGGTCATCGAAGACCGCTGGCGAGACGCTCCCCGGAACTCCGGTGCGGGTGGCTCTTAATTGGCGAGGTCCGGATTCCGATCCGGCCAGATCCGGCCAGCGCAGATGGCGTACCCGCCGCAAAGGTTGACCCCGTGGTGACACGGGCTCCTGAACGGCAAGGTCGCTGAACCCGGTGTGCCCTGAGCGTGCAAGCGCGATGGGCATGTTTTAAGGAGTGGACCTTGAGTCTCAATCGCAACGAGAAAGCAGCCGTTGTCGAGGAAGTGATCGCCCAGGCGGCGAAATCACAGACCTTGACCGTGGCCGAGTACCGTGGCCTCACCGTCGCTCATCTGGATGCTCTGCGCAAGACCGCGCGCGAAAAGGGTGTGTATCTTCACGTGCTGAAGAACACCCTGGCCCGCCGCGCTGTTGCCGGAACGCCGTTTGAGGTCGCCGAGAGCCTGTTCGTCGGACCGCTGATCTATGGCTTCTCTGAAGATGCCGTGGCAGCCGCGAAGGTCGTTTCCGACTTCGCCAAGACGAACGACAAGCTGGTCATCAAGGGCGGTGCCTACGGTGGCAAGGCGCTGGACGTCGAAGGCGTCAAGGCGCTGGCCAGCGTGCCCAGCAAGGAAGTCCTGCTGGCGCAACTGCTGGGTCTGCTGCAAAGCCCGATGTCTGGTCTGGCCCGTGTATTGGCCGAAGTGGCCAAGCAGCGTGATGTCGTCGCCGAAGCGCCTGTCGCTGAAGCCGCGGCTGCTGAAGAAGCGCCCGCCGCCTGATCCCTGGTCACACACGACCTGTTTTCTCGAATTCACTGTATTTAGGAGCCCCAAATGGCATTCGATCAAGAAAAATTCCTGTCCGACCTGGACGGCATGACCGTTCTGGAACTCAACACCCTGGTCAAGGCTGTTGAAGTGAAGTTTGGCGTGTCGGCTGCCGCCATGGCGGTCGCCGGTGGCGGCGGTGGCGCTGCTGCTGCTGCGGTCGTTGAAGAGAAGACCGAATTCAACGTCGTGCTGCTCGCAGCCGGCGCTCAAAAGGTGCAGGTCATCAAGGCCGTGCGCGAACTGACGGGCCTCGGCCTGAAGGAAGCCAAGGATCTGGTGGACGGCGCTCCGAAGAACGTCAAGGAAGCCATCCCCAAGGCCGACGCAGAAGCCGCTGTCAAGAAGCTGGTCGACGCTGGCGCTCAAGCCGAAGTCAAGTAATTCAGCGTGCGCGACAAGCGCATCTGAATCACAGCAGGCTGGTCCGACAGGGCCAGCCTTTTTGTGCTTCTCTTGGGATTGCGGGTTAATCCTTAGAGATCACCTGAAAAAGCCGTCCGGGGTATTCTGGAAGGCTTTTTCAAGTGTTCTCTGAACCGACTGCAGAGAACCGGTTTGGTCGGACCAGGGTGCAATGCCCTGGTTGTCCGCCAGCGGCTGGTAGTGGCCAGCCACCAAGCTTCAGGCGCAAGGCCTGGTGCCAGTCGTCCCGATTTTCGGCCGAATGAACTGCTGCCTTGGCCTGGTGGCGGACTTCGACACGGAGTGATTGATGGCGCAAGCAACCCCCTATAGCTACACCGAGCGCAAGCGAATTCGCAAGAGCTTCGGCAAGCGCGCGAGCGTGCTGAACGTTCCCTATCTGCTCACCATGCAGAAGGACAGCTACGTCGCTTTCCTGCAAAAGGATGTACCCCCGCTGAAACGCAAACCAGAAGGTTTGCAAGCCGCGTTCCTCTCGGCGTTCCCGATTGTTTCGCACAACGGGTTCGTGGAGATGAAGTTCCTCGAATTCAACATTGCCAAGCCGCCGTTCGACGTGCGCGAGTGCCAGCAGCGTGGTCTCACGTTTGCTGCTGCCGTGCGGGCGCGCTTGCAGATGATCATCTATGACCGCGAGAACTCGACCAACCAGTCGAAGGTAGTCAAGGAGATCAAGGAGCAAGAGGTCTACATGGGCGAAGTACCGCTCATGACGGACTACGGCTCGTTCATCGTCAACGGCACGGAGCGCGTCATCGTGTCGCAGCTCCACCGTTCGCCCGGCGTGTTCTTCGAACACGACAAGGGCAAGACGCACTCGTCCGGCAAGCTGCTGTTCTCGGCGCGGATCATTCCGTACCGCGGCTCGTGGCTCGACTACGAGTTCGACCCGAAGGACATCCTGTTCTTCCGCGTGGACCGCCGCCGCAAGATGCCGGTCACAATCCTGCTCAAGGCCATTGGCCTGAACCCCGAGCAGATCCTCGCGCACTTCTTCGACTTCGACAATTTCCGCCTGATGGACTCGGGCGCACAGCTCGAATTCGTCGCGGACCGTCTGAAGGGTGAAATCGCCCGCTTCGACATCACCGACAAGAACGGTGTCGTCGTCGTCGAGAAGGACAAGCGGATCACCGCGAAGCACCTGCGCCAGATCACCGCGTCCGAGACGCAGTTCATCAGCGTGCCGGAAGACTTCCTGGTGGGCCGTGTCATCGCCCGCAACATGGTCGATGCCGACACCGGCGAGATCGTGGCGAAGGCGAACGAGGAAGTCACCGAAACGCTGCTGAAGAAGCTGCGCTCGGCCGGTATCCGCGACGTGCAGTGCCTGTTCACCAACGAGCTGAACCAGGGCGCCTTCATCAGCCAGACCCTGGCGGCCGATGAAACGGCGGACCAGTTGGCTGCCCGCGTGGCCATCTACCGCATGATGCGCCCCGGCGAGCCGCCGACCGAAGACGCCGTCGAAGCACTGTTCCACCGCCTGTTCTACAGCGGTGACACCTACGACCTGTCGCGTGTGGGTCGCATGAAGTTCAATGCCCGCGTGGGCCGCGATGGCTCCGAAGGCCCGATGACGCTGACCAACGAGGACATCCTCGACGTGGTCAAGATCCTCGTGGACCTGCGCAACGGCAATGGCGAAGTGGACGACATCGACCACCTCGGCAACCGCCGCGTGCGTTGCGTGGGCGAACTGGCCGAAAACCAGTACCGCTCGGGTCTGGCGCGGATCGAGAAGGCCGTCAAGGAACGCCTCGGCCAGGCCGAGACCGAAGCCCTGATGCCGCACGACCTGATCAACTCCAAGCCGATTTCCGCGGCGCTCAAGGAGTTCTTCGGGGCGTCGCAGCTCTCGCAGTTCATGGACCAGACCAACCCGCTGTCGGAGATCACGCACAAGCGGCGCGTTTCCGCCCTGGGCCCGGGCGGTCTGACCCGCGAGCGCGCCGGCTTCGAAGTCCGCGACGTGCATCCCACGCACTACGGCCGTGTCTGCCCGATCGAGACGCCGGAAGGCCCGAACATCGGCCTGATCAACTCGCTGGCCCTGTTCGCACGGCTGAACGAGTATGGCTTCCTGGAAACGCCGTACCGGCGCGTCAAGGACGGCATTGCTTCCCTGCAGATCGACTACCTGTCGGCCATCGAGGAAGGCAAGTACATCATCGCGCAGGCCAACGCCTCGCTCGATGAGAACAACCGCCTGTCCGACGAGCTGGTCTCGGCCCGTGAAAAGGGTGACTCGGTCCTGACCGGCCCGGAGCGCATCCAGTACATGGACGTGGCCCCGACGCAGATCGTGTCGGTCGCGGCCTCGCTCGTGCCTTTCCTGGAGCACGACGACGCGAACCGCGCACTGATGGGCGCCAACATGCAGCGTCAGGCTGTGCCGACCCTGCGTCCTGAAAAGGCGCTGGTCGGTACGGGCGTCGAGCGTGTGGCGGCCGTGGACTCGGGCACCGTCGTGACGGCGCGCCGTGGCGGCATCGTGGACTACGTGGACACCAACCGCATCGTGATCCGCGTGAACGACGCGGAAACGGTGGCCGGTGAAGTCGGCGTCGACATCTACAACCTGATCAAGTACCACCGCTCGAACCAGAACACCAACATCCACCAGCGTCCCATCGTCAGCCGCGGCCATCTGGTCGGCTGTGGCGACGTGATCGCGGACGGTGCATCGACCGACCTGGGCGAACTCGCCCTGGGTCAGAACATGCTGGTCGCGTTCATGCCGTGGAACGGCTACAACTTCGAAGATTCGATCCTGATCTCCGAACGCGTGGTGGCCGAAGACCGCTATCGAGGAACTGGTGGTCATGGCGCGTGACACGAAGCTCGGGCCTGAGGACATCACCCGCGACATCCCGAACCTGTCCGAGGCGCAACTGTCGCGTCTGGACGAGTCCGGCATCGTCTACGTGGGCGCCGAAGTGAACCCGGGCGACGTGCTGGTCGGCAAGGTCACGCCGAAGGGCGAGACCACGCTGACGCCGGAAGAGAAGCTGCTGCGCGCGATCTTCGGCGAGAAGGCGTCCGACGTGAAGGACACCTCGCTGCGCGTGGACCAGGGCACGATGGGCACCGTCATCGATGTGCAGGTCTTCACCCGCGAAGGCATCCAGCGTGACAAGCGCGCCCAGCAGATCATCGACGACGAGCTGAAGCGCTTCCGCCTGGACCTGAACGACCAGCTCCGCATCGTCGAGGCCGACGCGTTCGACCGGATCGAGAAGCTGCTGACCGGCAAGGTCGCCAATGGCGGCCCGCGCAAGATCGCCAAGGGCACGGTCATCGACAAGGCCTACCTGACCGAGGTCGAGAAGTACCACTGGTTCGACATCCGCCCCGCGGAAGACGAAGCGGCCAACCAGCTCGAATCGATCAAGAACTCGCTGGAGCAGACGCGCCACAGCTTCGACCTGATGTTCGAAGAAAAGCGCAAGAAGCTCACGCAGGGCGACGAGCTGCCGGCTGGCGTGCTGAAGATGGTCAAGGTCTACCTGGCCGTCAAGCGCCGCCTGCAGCCGGGTGACAAGATGGCCGGCCGCCACGGTAACAAGGGTGTCGTGTCCAAGATCGTCCCGATCGAAGACATGCCCTACATGGCCGACGGTACCCCCGCCGACATCGTGCTCAACCCGCTCGGCGTGCCGTCGCGGATGAACGTGGGTCAGGTGCTGGAAGTCCACCTGGGCTGGGCCGGCAAGGGCATTGGCCAGCGCATCGGCGACATGCTGCAGCAAGAGGCCCGCGTGGCCGAGCTGCGCAAGTTCTTCGACGAGCTGTACAACCAGTCCGGCGGCCGTCCGGAGCAGATCGAGCAACTGACCGATGACGAAGTCGTCGAGATGGCGCGCAACCTGACCAACGGCGTGCCATTCGCGACGCCGGTGTTCGACGGGGCGAAGGAATCCGAGATCCGCGCGATGCTCAAGCTCGCGTACCCGGACGACATCGCGGCGAAGAAGGGCCTGACCCCGACCCGCACGCAGGCCTTCCTGTACGACGGCCGCACCGGTGACCAGTTCGAGCGTCCGACCACCATCGGCTACATGCACGTCCTGAAGCTGCACCACCTGGTCGACGACAAGATGCACGCCCGCTCGACCGGCCCGTACTCGCTCGTCACCCAGCAGCCGCTGGGCGGCAAGGCGCAGTTCGGCGGCCAGCGCTTCGGTGAAATGGAAGTGTGGGCACTGGAAGCCTACGGCGCGGCGTATGTCCTGCAGGAAATGCTGACGGTCAAGTCCGATGACGTGAACGGTCGCACCAAGGTCTACGAGAGCATCGTCAAGGGTGAGCACTCGATCGAAGCCGGCATGCCGGAATCGTTCAATGTGCTGGTCAAGGAAATTCGCTCGCTCGGTATCGACATCGAGCTTGAGCGCAACTAAGGAGAAGATGCATGAAGGGATTACTCGACCTTTTCAAGCAGTTCACCCCGGACGAACACTTCGACGCGATCAAGATCGGTCTGGCTTCGCCGGAAAAGATCCGCTCGTGGTCGTTCGGCGAGGTGAAGAAGCCCGAGACGATCAACTACCGCACCTTCAAGCCGGAACGTGACGGCCTGTTCTGCGCCAAGATCTTCGGTCCCATCAAGGACTACGAGTGCCTGTGCGGCAAGTACAAGCGCCTGAAGCACCGCGGCGTGATCTGCGAGAAGTGCGGCGTCGAAGTCACGCAGACCAAGGTTCGCCGTGACCGCATGGGTCACATCGACCTGGCGGCGCCCTGCGCGCACATCTGGTTCCTGAAGTCGCTGCCGTCGCGTCTGGGCATGGTGCTGGACATGACGCTGCGCGACATCGAACGCGTGCTGTACTTCGAAGCCTATGTGGTGGTGGATTCGGGCATGACCCCGCTGAAGAAATTCAGCATCATGTCCGAGGACGACTACGACACCAAGAAGCGCGAATTCGGTGACGAGTTCACCGCGCTGATGGGCGCCGAAGGCATCAAGCAGTTGCTCGAAGAGATGGATCTCGATGTCGAGATCGAGCGTCTGCGCGGCGACATGACCGGCTCCGAGCTGAAGGTCAAGAAGAATTCCAAGCGCCTCAAGGTGATGGAAGCCTTCAAGAAGTCGGGCATCAAGCCGCACTGGATGATCATGCAGGTGCTGCCGGTGCTGCCGCCGGACCTGCGTCCGCTGGTGCCGCTGGACGGCGGTCGTTTCGCGACCTCCGACCTGAACGACCTGTACCGCCGCGTCATCAACCGCAACAACCGCCTGGCACGTCTGCTGGAGCTGAAGGCCCCTGAAATCATCGTGCGCAATGAAAAGCGCATGCTGCAGGAAGCCGTCGATTCGCTGCTGGACAACGGCCGCCGCGGCAAGGCGATGACGGGCGCGAACAAGCGCGCGCTCAAGTCGCTGGCCGACATGATCAAGGGCAAGTCGGGTCGCTTCCGCCAGAATCTGCTGGGCAAGCGCGTCGACTACTCGGGCCGTTCGGTCATCGTGGTGGGCCCGACGCTCAAGCTGCACCAGTGCGGCCTGCCCAAGCTGATGGCGCTGGAGCTGTTCAAGCCGTTCATCTTCTCGCGCCTCGAAGCGATGGGCATTGCGTCCACGATCAAGCAGGCCAAGAAGGAAGTGGAATCGGGCACGCCGGTGGTGTGGGACATCCTTGAAGAAGTCATCAAGGAACACCCGATCATGCTGAACCGTGCGCCGACGCTGCACCGCCTGGGCATTCAAGCCTTTGAGCCGGTGCTGATCGAAGGCAAGGCGATCCAGCTCCATCCGCTCGTCTGCTCGGCGTTCAACGCCGACTTCGACGGCGACCAGATGGCCGTCCACATCCCGCTGTCGATCGAAGCGCAGATGGAAGCCCGCACGCTGATGCTGGCCTCCAACAACGTGCTGTTCCCGGCTTCGGGCGAGCCGTCGATCGTGCCGTCGCAAGACGTGGTGCTGGGTCTGTACTACGCGACCCGCGACCGCATCAATGCCAAGGGCGAAGGCATGATCTTCTCCGACGTCATCGAACTCCAGCGCGCGCTGGACAACGGTGTGGTCGAGATCACCGCCAAGATCAACGTGCGCCTGACCGAGTACAGCCGCGCCTCGGCCGACGACGCCTGGGTGCCCGAGACCAAGCTGGTGGAAACCACCGTCGGTCGCGGTCTGCTGTCCGAGATCCTGCCGAAGGGCCTGCCGTTCACCAACCTGAACAAGGCGCTCAAGAAGAAGGAAATCTCGAAGCTGATCAACACCTCGTTCCGCAAGTGCGGTCTGAAGGCCACGGTCGTGTTCGCCGACAAGCTGCTGCAGGCCGGTTTCCGGCTCGCCACGCGCGCCGGCATCTCGATCGCGATCGACGACATGCTGGTGCCGAAGGAGAAGGTCAAGCTGCTGGAGCGCGCCGAAAAGGAAGTCAAGGAAATCGAGCAGCAGTACGTCTCGGGCCTGGTGACCTCCGGCGAGCGTTACAACAAGGTCGTCGACATCTGGGGCAAGACGGGTGACGAGGTGGGCAAGGTCATGATGGCCCAGCTCTCCAAGCAGAAGACCATCGACCGCCACGGCAAGGAAGTCGATCAGGAGTCGTTCAACTCCATCTACATGATGGCTGACTCGGGCGCACGGGGTTCCGCCGCCCAGATCCGACAGCTCGCCGGCATGCGCGGCCTGATGGCCAAGCCGGACGGCTCGATCATCGAGACGCCCATCACCGCGAACTTCCGCGAAGGTCTGAACGTTCTGCAGTACTTCATCTCCACCCACGGCGCCCGAAAGGGCCTGGCGGACACGGCGCTGAAGACCGCGAACTCGGGTTACCTGACGCGCCGTCTGGTGGACGTGACGCAGGATCTGGTGGTCATCGAGGACGATTGCGGCACCGACAACGGCATGGCGATGCGCGCCCTGGTCGAAGGCGGCGAAGTCATCGAAAGCTTGCGCGACCGCATCCTCGGCCGTGTCACCGCCATCGACGTGACGCACCCCGAGACCCAGGAAGTGCTGGTCACCCGCGGCAAGATGCTCGACGAGGACACCCTCGACCTGCTCGAATCCGTCGGCGCCGACGAAGTCAAGGTCCGCACCGCGCTGACCTGCGGCACGCGCTTCGGCATCTGCGCCAAGTGCTACGGCCGCGACCTCGGCCGCGGCGGCCTGATCAACATCGGCGAAGCGATCGGCGTGATCGCCGCGCAGTCGATCGGCGAGCCGGGCACGCAGCT
>JBEEMX010000331.1:0-4500 GCA_041192465.1 Pseudomonadota bacterium
CATCCGACTGCCCCGCCCACTGCAACCCGAGAATCACGGAGCCCCCATGGACCTTCGCAAGCTGAAGACCCTGATCGATCTGGTGTCGGAATCCAATGTCTCCGAGCTGGAGATCACCGAAGCCGACGGCAAGGTGCGCATCGTCAAGCAAAGTGCAGCCCCCGCCATGGTGATGGCCGCGCACTACCCCGGCCAGCCCATGCATCCGATGGCACACGCCATGCCGGTGGCCGCCGCCCCAGCCGCCCCTGTGGCCGAAGTCATCACCGGCCATGTCGTCAAGTCCCCGATGGTCGGCACCTTCTACCGCGCGTCCAACCCCGGTGCCAAGGCGCTGGCCGATGTCGGCACGGTCGTCAAGAAGGGCCAGTCGGTGTGCATCATCGAGGCCATGAAGATCATGAACGAGATCGAGTCGGACGTGGACGGCACGGTCACCAAGGTTTACGTCGAGAACGGGCAAGCCGTCGAGTACGGACAGCCGCTGTACATCATCGAATAAGGCCGGCGCCATCATGTTCAAGAAGATCCTGATCGCCAACCGCGGCGAGATCGCCCTGCGCATCCAGCGGGCGTGCCGCGAGATGGGCATCCAGGCGGTGGTGGTGTATTCCGAGGCCGACCGCGACGCCAAGTACGTCAAGCTCGCCGACGAAGCCGTCTGCATCGGCCCCGCTGCGTCGCAGAAGAGCTATCTGCACATGCCCGCGATCATCTCGGCCGCCGAGGTGACGGACGCCGAGGCGATCCACCCCGGCTACGGCTTCCTGTCGGAGAACGCCGACTTCGCCGAGCGTGTGGAGAAGAGCGGCTTCGCCTTCATCGGCCCGCGCCCGGAGTCCATCCGGCTGATGGGCGACAAGGTTTCCGCCAAGGAGGCGATGGTCAAGGCCGGTGTGCCGACCGTACCGGGTTCTGCCGGTGCGCTGCCGGACGATCCGAAGGAAATCATCCGCATGGGCCGCGAGACCGGCTATCCGGTGATCATCAAGGCGGCGGGTGGCGGCGGTGGCCGGGGCATGCGCGTGGTGCATTCCGAGGCAACGCTGCTGCACTCGGTGGAAACGACCAAGGCGGAAGCTGGCGCGGCCTTCAACAACCCGGCCGTCTACATGGAGAAGTTTCTCCAGAACCCGCGCCACATTGAGATCCAGATCCTCGCCGACCAGCATGGTCACGCCGTGTGGCTGGGCGAGCGCGACTGCTCGATGCAGCGCCGCCACCAGAAGATCATCGAGGAAGCGCCGGCCCCCGGCATCCCGCGCAAGGTGATCGAGAAGATCGGAGAACGCTGCGCCGCCGCCTGCCGCAAGATCAACTACCGCGGCGCCGGCACCTTCGAGTTCCTGTACGAGAACGGCGAGTTCTTCTTCATCGAGATGAACACCCGCGTGCAGGTCGAACACCCGGTGACGGAACTCGTGACCGGCATCGACATCGTGCAGCAGCAGATCCGCATCGCCGCCGGGGAAGAACTGCCCTTCACCCAGAAGCAGATCACCCAGCGCGGCCACGCCGTCGAGTGCCGCATCAACGCGGAAGACCCGTACAAGTTCACCCCGTCGCCCGGCCGCATCACGGTCTGGCACCCGCCCGGTGGGCCGGGCGTGCGCGTCGATTCGCATGCGTACAGCAACTACGTCGTGCCATCGAACTACGACTCGATGATCGGCAAGATCATCGTCCACGCCGACACGCGCGACCAGGCACTGGCCCGCATGCGCAGCGCGCTGAGCGAGATGCTGGTCGAGGGCATCCAGACCAACATTCCCCTGCACCGGCAACTGATGGCCGACGCCGCATTCATGGAAGGCGGCACCAGCATCCATTACCTGGAAGGCTGGCTGGCTGCACGAAAGACGCTGGGATGATCGAGCTGACCTTGCTTTGTCAGGCCGATCAGGTCGATGCGGTGTCCGACGCGCTGATGGAGGAGCTGGACGCGCTGGCCGTCACCGTCGAGGATGCCGACGCCGACACGCCCGACGAGGCCCCCATCTTCGGTGAACCGGGGATGCCCGCGACGCTGTCGGCCAGCATCAGCGGCTGGCAGCGGTCCGTCGTCAAGGCCCTGTTCAACGACGAGGACGCAGCCACCGACGCCTGCACGCTGCTGCTGGCCCAGGACGGCGACGATGGCGCGAGCGCCTTCACCGATCTGCACGTCCAGGGCCTGTACCCGGTGGCGGACCAGGACTGGGTGCGCCTCACGCAGTCACAGTTCGAGCCGGTGCTGATCACGTCCGCATTCTGGATCGTGCCCTCGTGGCACAAGCCGCCGGAAGGCGCGACGCGCGTGATGCGGCTGGATCCGGGCTTGGCATTCGGCACGGGCACGCACCCGACCACCCGCATGTGCCTGCGCTGGATCGCCCGCAACGCCGATCTGGCGAACCCGTGGCCGAGGGTACTGGACTACGGCTGCGGCTCGGGCATCCTGGCCATCGGCGCCGGGCTGCACGGTGCGGTGGACATCGACGCCGTGGACATCGACTACGCAGCGGTCGAGTCGAGCCGGGCCAATGCGGCGGCCAATGGCGTGACGCTGCGGCGGGTGGGCCTGCCGGACTTGGCCGAGGGGCAGTACCCGGTCGTGCTCGCCAACATCCTGGCCGCGCCGCTGAAGTTGCTGGCCCCGCTGCTGAGCGGGCATGTGGCACCCGGCGGTTCGCTGGTGATGGCGGGTCTGCTGGAACGCCAGATCGAGGAGCTGCAGGTGGCCTACGCCCCCTGGCTCGCACTGGAAGTGGCAGACCGTGAAGATGGCTGGGTGCTGCTGACGGCGCGCCGTCCCTGAGCCGATTGGCAATGGCATGATTCCGGCATGAGTCTGGCCACTTCCTGTCCTTCCTGCGGCACCGTGTTTCGGGTGGTGCAGGACCAACTGAAGGTCTCCGAAGGTTGGGTCCGCTGTGGGCATTGCCAGGAGGTGTTCAATGCGCTGGAAGGTCTGTTCGATCTGTCCCGACGCGACACCACCACCCCGGAGCCGTCCCCCGATCTGGCCGTCCCCGCCACCAGCAATCCGAACGACCCCGCCTGGATGGAAACCCGCCCGGCGATGTTCTCTGACGGCAAGGTGCTGCGCGCGCGTCAGGAGGCACTGCAGAACCGGACGGCGACACCTGCACCACCGCTGTCGCCGCCCCTGGCCACTCCACCACGCAGCGCCTCACCGACACGGATCGAGATCAGCACCCGCCGAGCCGCCACCTGGGATCCATCGATTCAGGAGATGGAGCGCGGCATGGCACCAACCCAGCCCGACCCAGGGGCCTGGCGGACCACGAGCGCCGACACGACGCTCCCCCTCTCGCCGCTGGTTCCCGAATTCCTGCGCGGCTCCAGCTTCGAAGCTCCGGTGCCAGACAGCCTGCTCGGCGAGCCGGATTTCGATGCCACACCAGCAAGCGACGAAACCGCCTATCCGGCCACCACGCTCGAATTCCGGTCCGAGGCGTTCAGCGCGTTTGCCGCCGCCCGTCTGCGCCGCGACGGGCGACCTGATGTCGATCTGCCGCTGGACATGCCCACGGCACCAGCCCCGCTGACCCCACAGGTCACACAAGCACCACCACCCCTGCCGGCATCCGCTCCAGTGGCACCCTCCGCCTCGCACGATGAGGAACCGGCCAGCCCGGCCGATGCGGTGGTACCCATCCCAGTGTCCGAACCAGCTCTGGCTGCACCGGAACCCGAGCAACCCGCGTTCGATGATCTGGAAAAGACGCTGGACCTGAGTGCAGGGCGCGTATCTGCGCCTGCGCCTGTGCCGTCAGTACCGGATGAGGCTGTCGTGACGCCGCTGTCTGCGTCAAATACAGTGGCCGATACGGTGACCGACGCCGCCCCGCTGCCCGAGTTCGTGCGCCGCGCCGACAATCAGGCCCGCTGGCACCGACCCACCGTCCGAGCTGCCCTGTGCGCCGTCGCCATGCTGCTGACCGGGTTGCTCGTGTGGCAGACCAGTCGGCATTGGCACGACCTGATCGCTGTCCGCTGGCCAGTCACTCGGCCACTGCTGGCACGCGCCTGTCAGCAGTGGCAGTGCCAGTTGCAAGCCCCGCAGCGGCTCGACGCACTGGTCGTCGATAGCACCACGCTCAGCCGTCCCGCCAGTGCTGACGGCTATGTGCTCGGTGTGACACTGCACAACCGTGCGGGCCATGCCATCGCTGCACCGCACATTGAACTCAGTCTGACGGACATGGCCGGCGCCGTGGTGCTGCGCCGGGTGTTGACGCCAGCGGAGTTCCGACAGGCCAGCACGCTGGCCGCGCAGAGCGATGCGAGCTGGAGCCTGGAATTCTCCAGCACCAACCAGCGCATCGCGGGCTACACGCTGGCGGCGTTTTACCCCTGAGCCTGGGCCAGCAGCGTGGCCGCGTCGCTGACCTCGAACTTGCCCGGGCCTTCGACGTTCAGCGTCTTCACGACGCCGTTGTCCACCAGCATCGAGTAACGCTGCGAGCGCACGCCGAAGCCCTTGGCGGTCAGGTC
>JBEEMX010000332.1:0-4475 GCA_041192465.1 Pseudomonadota bacterium
TGGCTTCCACGAACCGGTGCGCGCCCTGCTGCTTCAGGATGTCGCGCCCGCCACCCACGGCCTCCAGCACCAGAAAACCACCCGCGATCGTCTTGCGGGAGTTTTCGTCCATGTCGGACAAGGTGGCCCAGGTGTGATCGGTGTAGGCAGGCGTCGTGAAGAAAACCTTCACCGCAGCGGGATCAACCTGCTTGTCGGCCACCAGCTTGTCCCAGATTGCCAGGCTCAGCGCACCGGCATCGGCCTTGCCAGCAGCGACAGCGGCCACGATGGCCAGCGCGTTGACTGCCGGGGGAAGCTGCTTCAGGTCCGTATCCGGACGCAGCTTGGCCGCCACCAGCGCGCTGCGCGGCATCAGGCTGTCCGAGGTGCTGGCGATCGGGCCGAGGCTGAGGGTGCGGCCCTTGAGATCCTGGAGCTTCTTGATGCCGGTGCTGGCTGTGGTGATGAAGACAGAACGCGCCTTCTGGTCTTCTTCGCGCTGCACCAGCAAGGCCACCTTGTTGCCTGAACGCGCGGTGGCCTGCACATAGGACAACCCGTTCAGCCAGACGAGATCGGCCTCGCGGTTGAGCAGCGCCCGCACCGCAAACGCCTCGCTCGCCACCGGCACCCACTTCACGCGCATCTTGAATCGTTTTTCGAGGAACTGCCCCAGCGGCTCGAAGCGCGCGGCCTGGTCGGCGGGCGACGCATCCGGCGCCATCGCGACCCGCAGCAAGGACTGCGACTGCGCCGCGGTCACGGCGCCTGCCAGCAGCAGGGTTGCCCCTGCGAGACGCGCCGCTGGCGCGATCCGTTGAATCCAGCTTGTCATCCGTTTACCCCTGTACCAGAGGTACAGATTGTGCCGTGTTCACGGCTTTTCCAGATCAGCGCGACAGGCTGCGCAACTCATCCAGGGTGTTGGCATTGAAAAAACCGGCTGCGTCGCCCTCCTGGTCAAACAGGACCTGAGCGCAGCGGTGCTGGCTGGTCCAGCGGTCGATGCGGCGCTGACCACCGGCCATGAACGCCACCAGGCTCTCCATCAGCCCGGTTTTCATCAGGCAGAACACAGGGTGGATCTGCAGCGTGCCGTCCACCTCGCGGGTGACGGCCATCGCCAGATCGGCTGCCTCGGCTTGCATCGCTGCGGCCAACCGTGGCACCAGATCGGCAGGGAATTGCGGTGAATCGCAGGGCACAGTGACGAGATAAGCGGTCTCGCAGCGCTCCAGTCCGACGAGAAACCCCGCCAGCGGACCCGGAAAATCGGTCGTCGCATCCGGCCACACCGGCACGCCCATCGACTCGTAGGCGGCGAGGTTGCGGTTCGCATTCACCATCAGGCTGCCCACCTGCGGCCCCAGGCGCATCACCGCGTGCAGCGCCAGCGGCATCCCCTGGAAGTTCTGCAGCCCCTTGTCCACGCCGCCCATGCGGCTGCCACGTCCTCCGGCGAGCACGAGTCCGGTGATGTCCTGCGGATCAATCCCCATGGTCAGCTCTCCAGCAGGTCGAAACCCTGCGTCTCGATGTCGAGGAACACGCGGGTGAGCTGCGCGACATGGCGCCAGATGTCGGCCCGCGGCTGCGCCTCGACAGCGTCGCAGAGGCCGCCGGCCCAGGTCTGCAGATGCCCGCGGAAAAAACGCCGCTGCTGCTCCAGGTTGCACACTGCCACGTCGTCGCCGGCAATCAGGTAGCGCATCACCTCGCAGCCGTAGGCGAGGTGGTCTTCGGTCTCGCCCCGCGTGGCATCGCGGGTCAGGCCGAGGGCGGCCAGGTCGGTGCGCAGCGCGGCCAGCGGCTTCTCGTTGAGGAAACCGGCCAGGTAGAACGAACCGTAGAGGAACACCTCCGGCTTGCCGACGCCGCCGAACAGCGCGTCGTACTCGTCGGCCGCGCCTTCCACGGTGGTGCTGCGCAGCGCGGCAACCAGCACCTGCCACGGCGCCTCCAGCAGACTGCCCGCTTCCGGCGCCTCGGTGACGGCGACGCGGTATTGCGCGAGCAGCGCGGCGTCCGGTGGCGCCATCCACAGCCGCGCGAGCAGGCCGTACAGCTCGGCGCGGGCGAGTTCTTCTCCTTGGTCGGTGCTGGCGAAGCGCAGGGCGTGGGGGTCGTCGTGGTGCATGGGATCGGCTCAGTAACGGGGCGTGCCACGCGGCACATCCGTGATGCGGACTTCGCTGGACTGGCTGTGCAGGTCGATCACCCGGCAGTCGCCGCACATCTTCAGCCGGTCGGCCGCCGCACCCTGGAACGCCGGGTGCGCGGAGAGCTTGGCCATCATGTTCTCGATGACCTTGAGCGTGCCGAAGGGTTTGCTGCAGCGGATGCAGCGGAACGGCTCGACCTCGTGCAGCACCCTCGGCTGGCGGCGTGCGCGGCCCTCGTCGGCCAGCAGCAGGCGCGGCACCAGCGTGATCGCGCCTTCCGGGCACGTCGTCTCGCACAGCCCGCACTGGACGCAGTTCTTCTCGGTGAACTTCAACTGCGGGCGCTCGGGGTTGTCGGACAGCGCGTTCTCGGGACAGGCGCCGACGCAGCTCAGGCAGAGCGTGCAGGTCGCGGTGTCCACGAGCACGGCACCAAACGGCGCCCCCGCCTTGGGCAGCGGAACCACGTCGGTCGGTGCCGGTGCGTGGGCGCTCAGGTGGTCGATCATCAGGTCGAGCGTGGCGCGCTTGTCGGCCTGGGCGACGATGGGCGTGGGCTGCGCGACGACCTGGGCCGGGGCGCTGCGCAGTGCGGTGTCCAGCGCGGCGAGGTCGCGGGCATCACGGGCTTCGATCAGCTTGAAGTGCGCGCCCGCGTAGCCCAGCCCGGTCAGCAGCGCCTGCGCCACCGCCATCTGCTCGGCCAGCGCGGCGCGGTACTCGGGTGCTTCCTCGGCGGTCAGCAGCACCCAGACCTGGCTCGCCCCCTGCGCGATCGCCGACAGCCACAGGTCCAGCCCGACGCTCGCCGTGTGCCACACCGCCACCGGCAGCACGCGGGCAGGCACCCCGTGGACCGCCCGATCCACCCGCGCCGCACGGCCAAGGTCGTCGAGCAGCCGGGCGCCCGCCTGCTCGCTGTGCAGCAGCAGCGCCGCATCCTTGCCACCTGCGCGGGCGTAGGTCGAAACCAGCCGCTGCAGCCGCCGCCCCTGATCGACCGGCCCCGGATACGCGAAGCTCAGCGCCCCGCTCGGGCACACCGTCGTGCAGGCGCCGCAGCCCACGCACAGGTGCGGCTCGACGACGATGCCACCCGCCTGCTCGGTCTTCGCCTTGCCCTTGCGCGAGGCGTCGCTGGAAATGGCGCTGGTCGAACACACGTCGATGCACGCGGTGCAGCCGATCTGCTCGTTGCGGCTGTGGGCGCAGAGGCGGTGCTGGTACTGGAAGAACTTCGGCTTGTCGAACTCACCCACCAGCTCGCGCAGCTTCAGCACCGCGTCGAACAGCCGCGGTGCATCGGCCGCCGCGTTCGGGGCGTGGCTCGGAACGTGGAAGTAGCCCTGCGGCGGCTGGTGCTGCGCAAACGCAGGCGTCTCGCGCAAGTCGAGGATGAGGTCGAAGCGTTCGTCGGTGACGAGTGGCGCCCGATTGAAATCGATCGCGCCTGCCGCGTCGCAGACCTGCACGCAGTCGCGGTGACTCTTGCAGCGGCTCAGGTCGATCTGGTAGCGGAAGTCGATCGCCCCTTCCGGGCAGGCGTCGAGGCAGGCGTTGCAGCGTGTGCAAAGGTCGAGGTCGATCGGATTGGACGACGACCACTGCACCTCGAACGCCCCGAGCCAGCCGCGCAGCCGCGTCACCCGCCCGGCGAACACCGGGAGGTCACGCTGCTGCGCCAAGGCCCCGTCCCGGCCGGCCGCCTCGTCCACCAGCAGATGCACCTCCAGCTTGTCGCGCAGCATCGCCGCCGCCTGCTGCACCGCGTCCGCACCACCGATCACGAGGCAGCGCCCGGCAGAGCGGTACGGCACCGTCGTCACGGGCTGCACGTCGGGCAGTTGCGCGGCGGCGATCAGTGCGGCGAGCTTGGGGGTGGCGGCCTTGGCGTCGCGGGACCAGCCGCCCGTTTCGCGCAGGTTGACGAAGTGGATCGGGCGCTCGTCGAGGCTCGGCGCGCCCGCCGTCTCGGCGTTCAGGTCGAGGAAGAGCCGGCTCTCCTGCGTACACGCCACCAGCAGCGCCTCGCCCGGCCCGGTGGCCTTGGCGGCGCGCTGGAACGCCCCGGCCTCACGCCGGCACAGCAGGGTGTGCGTCGTCTCCAGCCCGTCCACGCTCGCCCCCGGTGTCTGCGCCAGGGTCCGGGCAATGGCCTTGGTGTCCAGCGGGATCGTCCGGTTGCAATCGCACAGCAGTGTTTTCATCGACAGGTTTCTCTTCGGATTTTTCTTCGGATTGCTCTTCGGGTTCATCGGTGAACAGGCCCAGCACCCGCGCCCCGGTCATCTGGCGCAGCATCGCCAGCGGCAGCGGGTCGGGCAGGCCGTA
>JBEEMX010000333.1:0-4461 GCA_041192465.1 Pseudomonadota bacterium
GTCAGTGCGCTGTTCGGCCCGTCGGGTTGTGGCAAGACGACGCTGCTGCGGGCGCTGGCCGGGCTGGAGCGCGCCACGGGTCGCATCGTGCTCGACGGCGAGGTCTGGCAGGACGACACCGCGTCCGTGTTCGTGCCGACCCACCAGCGCCCGATCGGCTACGTGATCCAGGAGGCCGCGCTGTTCCCGCACCTCGACGTGTACCGCAATCTCGACTACGGCCAGCGCCGCATCGCCCCGGCAGCGCGGCGCATCGCCCTCGATCAGGCGGTCGAACTGCTCGGCATCGGCGCGCTGATGGACCGCCGCCCCGCCACGCTGTCCGGCGGCGAGCGCCAGCGCGTGGCCATCGCCCGCGCCTTGGCGACGAGTCCGCGGCTGCTGCTGATGGACGAGCCGCTGGCCGCCCTCGATGCGCAGCGCAAGGCCGAAATCCTCCCTTACCTGGAGCGGCTGCACCGCGAGATGGCGCTGCCCATCGTCTACGTCACGCACGCGCTCGACGAGGTGGCGCGGCTGGCCGACCACCTCGTGCTGCTGCAGGCCGGGCGGGTGCTGGCGGAAGGGGGCGTGGCCGAGTTGTTCAGCCGCACCGACCTGCCGCTGGGCCGGCAGGACGAGGCGGGTGCGGTGCTGGAGGCAACCATCGCCGAGCACGACACGCCGTATGGCCTGACGCGCCTCGCGGTCCCCGGCGGCCACCTCTGGCTCGGCGCGATCGACCAGCCGCTCGGCACGCCCGTGCGCGTGCGGGTGCTGGCCCGCGATGTCAGCATTGCCCGCGATGCCCCGCCGCACAGCAGCATCCTCAACGTGCTGCCCGTGACGCTGGAAGGGCTGACCCCGGAAGGGCGCACCGTGCTGCTGCGGCTGCGGCTCGGCGACGAACCCCGCGCCACCCGGCTGTTGGCCCGCATCACCCGCCGCAGCGCCGACACGCTGGTGCTGCAGCCCGGCGACCGGCTCCATGCCCAGGTCAAGGGCGTGGCCTTGATGGGCTGAGCGGCGGCCCCGTGGTTTCCCTCGTTACTGACTTGTACCCGGGAAGACCGCATTGACGGGACGCAATCGATTGCGATAAATTGACATTCGCCCCAAGTAACAACTCTTCCGGAGTGAGACGATGAAGTTCAGCCCCAAATTGCTGGCCGTGGCCGCCCTGCTGGCCGCCTCGCAAGCTGCCCTGGCCGCCGACGTGCTGCGTGTCTGGCACCACGGCGGACGCGCCGACAACGAGCGCGAGCGCATGGCGCAGCTCATCGAGAAGTGGAACAAGGCCAATCCGTCCACACCCGCC
Source organism: Pseudomonadota bacterium (assembly GCA_041192465.1). Classification (GTDB taxonomy): domain Bacteria; phylum Pseudomonadota; class Gammaproteobacteria; order Burkholderiales; family Burkholderiaceae_C; genus Sphaerotilus. The sequence goes on from JBEEMX010000333.1 coordinate 1,298, forward strand.
AAGCTGGAAATCCAGCCGGAAGGCTCCTACAACGAACAGGTGCAGGCCGCCGCGCTGTCGGGCAACCTGCCGGACCTGCTGGACCTGGACGGTCCGAACTACGCCAACTACGCTTGGTCGGGTTACATCGCGCCGCTGAACGGCCTGGTGTCGGCCAAGACGCTGAGCGACATGCTGCCGTCGCTGATCAACCAGGGCACCTACCCGCCGGACGGCAAGATCTACTGCCTGGGCCAAGGTGACTCGGGTCTGTCGATCTGGGGCCGCAAGTCTCTGCTGGAGGCCGCCAAGGTCCGCGTCCCCAAGGGGGTCGATGACGCCTGGACCGCCGCCGAGTTCGAGGACGCGCTGGCCAAGCTGTCCAAGCTGCCGGGCATGAAGTACGCGCTGGACGTGAAGCTCAATTACGGCCAGGGCGAGTGGTACACCTACGGCTTCAGCCCCTGGGTGCAGTCGATGGGTGGTGACCTGATCGACCGCAAGAGCTGGAAGGCCGACGGCACGATGAACGGCCCGGCCGCCGTCAAGGCGCTGACGCTGCTGCAGGGCTTCGTCAAGAAGGGCTATGTCGCCCCGGCCAGCGAAGGCGATGACAGCTTCTACGGCAAGAAGATCTCGGCGCTGTCCTTCGTCGGTCACTGGATGTGGCCGGCGCACAGCAAGGCCTTCGGCGATGACCTCGTGCTGCTGCCGATGCCCAAGTTCGGCGCCAAGGCGGTCACCGGCAACGGCGGCTGGGCGTGGTCGATCAACAGCAAGAGCAAGCAGCAGGCCGCTACCGGCAAGCTGCTGGAGTTCATGCTCGCCACCGACAACGTGGCCGAGCTGGCCACCGCGATGGGCGGCGTGCCGGGCGTGAAGTCGGCAGCGCCTAAGGTCGAGCTGTACAAGGCCGGCGGCCCGCTGTCGCTCTACATCGACCAGCTCGCCAAGGTCAGCGTGGCGCGTCCGGCCCACCCGGCGTACCCGACCATCACCGCGGCGTTTGCCAAGGCGGTGGCGGATGCGGTCGATGGCGGCGATGTCAAGAAGGCGCTCGACACCGCGGCCAAGAAGGTCGATCAGGACATTGAGGACAACAAGGGCTACAAGCCGTTCGGCAAGTAAACCCCGGGTTGTCCGGGCCGACAGTGGTGGCGCTGTCGGCCCGGTTTTCTTGACGACCTTGAAGGATTCCCCATGCTTGCCGTGCGACAGCAGACCACGCTGCGCCCGTGGCTGTTTCTCAGTCCGGCGCTGGCGCTGATCCTGCTTTTCATCGTGCTGCCGTTCCTGTTGACGGTGGCGTTTTCCTTCACCGACCAGCGACTGGTCCCGAATCCGAACGTGCCGACCGAGTGGATCGGCTGGCGCAACTACGCCCGCGTCTTCGACAACGAGGACTTCGTGCGCACGCTGCTCAACACGGCGTACTTCACCGTGCTGGTGGTGCCGCTGCAGTGCGGCCTCGGCCTCGCGGTGGCGATGCTGATCAACACGAAGCTGCCGATGCGGCAACTGTTCCGCGGCATCTACTTCCTGCCGACCGTGATCTCGATGGTCGTGGTCTCGGTGATCTGGTTCTCGCTGTTCCAGATGAGCGGCTTCTTCAATTCCTTGCTGAACGCGCTGACCTTCGGGCTGGTCGATCCGGTGGACTGGCTCGGTAACCCGAAAACCGCCATGCCGGCGCTGGTGCTGATGTCGGCGTGGCAGGGCTTCCCGTTCCAGATGGTGGTCTACCTCGCGGGGCTGCAGAGCATCAACACCGACCTCTATGAAGCCGCCCGGCTTGATGGCGCCAACCGCTGGAACGAGTTCTGGCACATCACCATCCCGGGCCTGCTCAACACGCACATCCTGGTGGTGATGACGACGACCATCCTGGCGTTCAAGCTGTTCACCCAGGTCGAGCTGCTGACCAAGGGCGGCCCGTCCGGCGTCACCGACACGCTGGTGCGCTTCATCTACCTCACCGGTTTCCGGCAGGGCAAGGTCGGCATCGCGGCCGCGGCGGCGGTGGTGTTCTTCCTGATCGTGCTGGCGATCAGCCTGGTCCAGCGCCGCCTCGTCAAGGAAGAAAGGGCTGTCGAATGAGCACCCGTGTCGAACGACTGTTCCTCATGATCATTGCGCTTGCGCTGCTGGCCTTCGTGCTGGCGCCGCTGATGCTGATGGTCGCCACCTCGCTCAAGGCCGACGAGCAGCAGATCCTGATCGACTTTGGCAACTGGCGCGCCTTCTGGGTGGATCCGTCGCAGATGTCGCTGGAGAACTTCCGGCAGGTGCTGAACGACAAGACCTCGCCGGTGCCGCGTTACCTGATGAACTCGGCGCTGATCGTCGTGTGCATCGTCGTCTTCGGGGTGTTCGTGAACTCGCTGGCGGCGTATGCGCTGGCGCGGATCAGCTTCCCCGGCCGCAACTGGATCGTGATGGCGGTGATCTCGCTGATCATCATCCCGATGGAGGCGCTGGCGGTGCCGATGCTGCTGATGATGAACCAGGTCGGCTGGGTCGATACCTACCAGGCGCAGATCGTCCCCTTCATCGCCCACCCGTTCTCGATCTTCCTGTTCTACCAGTTCTTCGCCAAGATCCCGAAGGACTACGACGAGGCGGCGTTCCTCGATGGCGCGACGCACCTGAAGATCTACTGGCAGATCATCATGCCGCTGTCGCTGCCGGCGATCGCCACGGTGGCGATCCTGCAGAGCCTCGAATACTGGAACGCCTTCCTGTGGCCGCTGATGGTCACGCGCGGGGCGGAGGTGCGGCCGGTGGCGCTGGCACTCGCGCAGTTCTTCGGCACGCCGCCCCCGATCTGGGGCGACGTGATGGCCTTCTCGGTGCTGATGTCGGCGCCGGTGCTGGGTGTGTATCTGCTGTTCCAACGCTGGTTCATCCAGTCGGCGATGGGCAGCGGCGTCAAGGGTTGATCCCACTTCGAGGGTCGAGAGCTACGGAAGGAGGCCATGCATGGCCAGTGTCACCCTCAAGGGGATTCGCAAGACGTATGACAACGCCGTCGAGGTGATCAAGGGCGTCGATCTCGACATCCGTGACGGCGAGTTCATGGTGTTCGTCGGCCCGTCGGGCTGCGGCAAGAGCACCATGATGCGCATGATCGCGGGGCTGGAGAGCATCACCGCAGGGGAGCTGAAGATCGGTGACCTGGTGGCCAA
>JBEEMX010000334.1:0-4456 GCA_041192465.1 Pseudomonadota bacterium
ACGCGCCCACCGCTGGTGACGACGCCCCCGTTCGGGCCCGTGGCCGTGGCGGTGCCTGCGTGGAAGACCTTGCAGTCCTCGGTTTCCGCCGGCAGGCCGCGGATCGCGTCGCCCTTCTTCGGGTCCAGCGGATAGCCGGCCGACGCCATCACGACGCCGAGTGCCACGCGGCGGTCCCAGTCCAGCGTGACCTGGTCGAGCGTGCCGTCGGTGGCGTGTTGCAGCACCTGCAGCAGGTCGCTCTTGAGCCGCATCATGATCGGCTGCGTCTCCGGGTCGCCCATGCGGGTGTTGAATTCCAGCGTCTTCACGCCGCCCTTGGCGTCGATCATCAGGCCGGCGTAGAGGAAGCCGGTGAACGGGATGCCGTCGCGGCGCATGCCGTCCACGGTCGGGCGGATGATGTCCTGCATCACCTTGGCGTGGATGTTGGGGGTCACCACAGGAGCCGGCGAGTACGCGCCCATGCCACCCGTGTTCGGACCCTGGTCGGCGTCCAGCAGGCGCTTGTGGTCCTGGCTGGTGGCCAGGGCCAGGATGTTGCGGCCGTCCACCATGACGATGAAGCTGGCTTCTTCGCCGACCAGGAACTCCTCGATCACCACACGGGCGCCGTCGGCGTTGTGCTGCACGCCGAGCTTGTTGTCGAGCAGCATCCAGTCCACCGCCTGGTGCGCCTCGTCCAGCGACATCGCCACGACCACGCCCTTGCCCGCCGCCAGCCCGTCGGCCTTGATCACGATCGGCGTACCCATCTCGTCGACATAGGCATGCGCCTGCGCCGCGTCGCTGAAGGTCTCGTAGGCCGCGGTCGGGATCTTGTGGCGCTTCATGAAGTCCTTGGCGAACGCCTTGGAGCTTTCGAGCTGCGCGGCCGCCTGGGTCGGGCCGAAGATGCGCAGACCCCGCGCGCGGAACTCGTCCACCACGCCCGCCGCCAGCGCCACCTCGGGGCCGACGACCGTCATGCTGATCTTTTCGGACTGTGCAAAGTCGGCCAACGCGGCCACGTCCGAGATCGGCACATTCGCCATGCGCGGATCCAGCGCCGTGCCACCGTTGCCCGGCGCCACGAACACCTTGTGGACGCGGGGGGATTGGGCCAGCTTCCAAGCCAGTGCATGCTCACGGCCACCGCCGCCAATCACGAGAACTTTCATAGGGCTTTCTTCATCATATTGTCTGGAAACTGAATCCGGGCACGCTACGCACCCGGTCCCCGCCTCGGAATCCTACCTTGTCACTCGCCGGTCACTCGCCGATTTCGGCGTTGTGATAAACGTCCTGGACATCGTCGAGATCTTCGATCACGTCCAGCAGCTTCTGCATGCGCTGGGCCTCGTCGCCCGCCAGCGCGATGGCGTTTTCGGGCCGCATGGTCACGCCAGCGATCTCCGCCACCAGACCCGCCGCTTCGAGTGCGGCCTTGACCGCCTCGAACTCCGGCGGTGCGGTCAGTACTTCGATGGCACCGTCCGCATCGGTGATGACGTCCTCGGCGCCGGCCTCCAGCGCGATTTCCATCACCTTGTCCTCGTCGGTGCCCGGCGCGAACACCAGTTGCCCGCAGTGCTGGAACTGGAACGCCACCGAGCCATCGGTGCCCAGGTTGCCGCCGTACTTGCTGAAGGCGTGGCGCACCTCGGCCACGGTGCGCACACGGTTGTCGGTCATCGTGTCGATGATGATGGCCGCACCGCCGATGCCGTAACCCTCGTAGCGGATCTCCTCGTAGTTGACGCCTTCGAGGTTGCCGGACGCCTTGTCGATGTTGTACTTGATGCGGTCTGCCGGCATGTTGGCCGCCTTGGCCTTCTCGATGGCCAGACGCAGGCGCGGGTTGGTGCCGATGTCGGAGCCACCTTGCCGCGCAGCGACCGTGATCTCACGGATGATGCGGGTCCAGATCTTGCCGCGCTTCTCGTCCTGGCGGCCTTTGCGATGCTGGATGTTGGCCCACTTGGAATGACCGGCCATGAATGCTCCTGGGTACGCTTGCGTGCGCTGAGTTCGTTAGACTGCCATTTTACTTTTGCCGCGCTGCGCGCCCGACCCGGAGACACAAAAATGACTGAGCCGATCCTGCTCGCCTGCCATGGCGACATCGAATGTCACCTGCTGCCGGCACTGGCGAACCGCCACGGCCTCATCACCGGAGCCACCGGCACCGGCAAGACGATCACGCTGCAGAAGCTCGCCGAGAGCTTCTCGCGCCTGGGCATCCCGGTCTTTCTGGCCGACATCAAGGGCGACCTGACCGGCATCGCCCAGAAGGGCCAGCTCGGCGGCAAGCTGGCGCAGATCCTCCAGGAGCGTGGCCTGAGCGAACCCGAGTGGAGTGCCTGCCCGGCCACGCTGTGGGACGTGTTCGGCGAACAGGGCCACCCTGTGAGAGCCACTGTCTCCGACATGGGGCCGCTGCTGCTGGCGCGCATGCTCAACCTGAACGAGACGCAGCAGGGCGTGCTGCAGCTCGTCTTCAAGATCGCCGACGACAACGGCCTGCTGCTGCTCGACCTGAAAGACCTGCGGGCGATGCTGCAGTACGTCGGCGACAACAGCAGCGAGTTCCAGACCGAGTACGGCAACATCAGCGCGGCGTCCGTCGGCGCGATCCAGCGCGGGCTGATGCAGATCGACCAGCAAGGCGGCGACCAGTTCTTCGGCGAGCCAATGCTGTCGATCGAGGACTTCATGCAGACGGTGGACGGCCAGGGCGTCGTCAACATCCTCGCCGCCGACAAGCTGATGAACGCACCGCGGCTGTACGCGACCTTCCTGCTGTGGATGCTGTCGGAGCTGTTCGAGACGCTGCCCGAGGTGGGCGACCTGGACAAGCCGAAGCTGGTGTTCTTCTTCGACGAGGCGCACCTGCTGTTCAAGGACGCCCCGGCGGCGCTGACCGAGCGGATCGAACTCGTCGTGCGGCTGGTGCGCTCCAAGGGCGTTGGCGTGTACTTCGTGACGCAGAACCCGCTCGACATTCCCGAAACCGTGCTCGGCCAGCTCGGCAACCGCGTGCAGCATGCCTTGCGCGCGTTCACGCCGCGCGACCAGAAAGCAGTCAAGTCAGCGGCCGACACGATGCGCCCGAACCCGAAGCTCGACATCGCCGCCGCGATCACGGAAATGGGCGTCGGCGAAGCCCTGATCAGCCTGCTCGACGCCAAGGGCCGGCCCAGCGTCACCGAGCGCGTCTACGTGCTGCCGCCGGGCAGCCAGATCGGCCCGATCAGTGCCACCCAGCGCCAGCAGTTGCGCGACGGCTCGCTGGTGGCAGGCGTCTACGAGAAAACGGTGGACCGCGAATCGGCTTACGAGAAGCTCAAGGGCCGCGCCGCGACCTCGTCCGACGCGGGCGACAACCTGCGCGGTGAAGCGGGCAAGTCGATGGCCGATGGCGCCCGCGCGGCGACCGAAGAAGCCGGCGGCGGTGGCCTCGGCGGCATGCTGTCCGGCGCGCTCGGCGGGCTGCTGTTCGGCTCGACCGGCCCGCGCGGCGCCCGCCACGATGGGCTGGTGCAGACGATGGCCAAGTCGGCGGTGCGCACGGTCGGCTCGTCGGTGGGCCGGGAAATCGTGCGCGGCGTGCTCGGCTCGCTGCTGGGCGGCAGCACCGGCCGCCGCCGCTGAATCCGATGCACCCACTGAGCGACCCGGTACCGCCGGGTTTCTCACGAACCGCACGGCCACGGATCCGCGTCAGAATCGGGTCGCGGCAAGCCGCCGCGTCGCTGCCCGGAGTGCGCCGCCATGCTCAAGACGCTGTTGATGGGGATCGCCGCGGCGCTCCTCGGCCTGCTGGGCTACGCCAGCACCCAGCCTGACACCTTCGTGGTCGAGCGTGCCGTCCACATCCAGGCACCACCGGACAAGATCTACCCCTACCTGGCCGACTTCCACCAGTGGAGTGCGTGGTCGCCGTGGGAGAAGCGCGATCCCGCGATGCAGCGCCGTTTCAGTGGCGCCGCCAGCGGCCAGGGCGCGGTCTATGTCTGGGAAGGCAACCGGGAGGTTGGCAGCGGACGCATGGAAATCCGCTCCGCCCGCCCGGTGTCGAGCGTGGACCTCCAGCTTGATTTCCTCGCCCCTTTCGAAGCGCACAACACCGCGACCTTCACCCTGGTGCCCCAGAACGGCGCCACGGCCGTGACCTGGACCATGCAGGGGCCGATGCCGCTCATCTCCAAAGTCATCGGCGTGTTCGTCAGCATGGACCAGATGGTGGGCAAGGACTTCGAGGCCGGACTCGCCAATCTGAAGGCAGCCACCGAGAAGTAGCCGAGAGGCGGCGGCCGGGGTATGGTGCAGGCTGCGTGTTTGCCCATTCACCCGACAAGGAGCGCTGCACCATGGGATGGTTCTCGAAGAAGGACGACGGTTTTTTCCTCGCCACGGTCGTGCCGACCGGTGAAGGTGCCCGTGTTGACCGGTTCCTTGGCATCGTCAACGGCGA
>JBEEMX010000335.1:0-4424 GCA_041192465.1 Pseudomonadota bacterium
GCACACCGCCGCCGAGCTGGCCCGCGACCTCGGCCTGCCGGTGGAGGAAATCGACTACCACTGCGCCGGCATCAACCACATGAGCTTCTACCTGCGCTTCGAGCACCGCGGGCAGGACCTGTACCCCCGCCTGCGCGAGATCCACCGCGCAGGCCGGATGCCGGACTGGAACCGCGTGCGCTACGAGATGCTCAGCCAGCTAGGCCACTTTCCCACCGAGTCGAGCGAGCACTTCAGCGAGTACGTGCCGTGGTTCATCAAGCAGGGGCGCGAAGACCTGCTCAAGAAATTCAACATCCCGCTCGACGAATACCCCGGCCGCTGCCAGGTGTTCGAACACGCCTGGCCCTACATCGAGCGCGAGCTGCAGACGCCCGGCTCGCAGGACAGCGCCGCGCTGCTGGCGCAGTTGCGCGCCGCCGACATCCACGTCATGCCCCGCGAGATCGCCGGTGCTGCCCAGATGATCGACGGCCTGCGCCAGATCACCCGCAGCGTCGAATACGGCAGCGCGATCATCCATTCCATCGTCACCGGCCAGCCGCGGGTCATCAACGGCAACGTGCGCAACGACCGGCTGATCGACAACCTGCCGGACGGCTGCGCGGTCGAAGTGCCGTGTCTGGTCGATCACAACGGCGTGCAGCCGACGCGCATCGGGCGGCTGCCGGTGCAGCTCGCGGCGCTGATGCGGACGAACGTGAACGTGCAGGAGCTGGTGGTCGAAGCCATCCTTGGCCAGCGGCGCGACCACGTTTACCATGCCGCGATGCTCGACCCGCACACGGCGGCGACGCTGGATCTGGCGCAGATCCGGGCGATGGTGGATGAGCTGCTGGAGGCGCACCGGGCGGTGTTGCCGGAGTACCTGAGCTGCTGACGCAGGTTCGACGTGAGTACGTTTCTTTCCTCTACCGCATCCCGTGCCCGATGACGGTGTCAGTGGTGGCTAACGCACCAGCGCCGACGCTGCAGCCGAGCGTGCGGTAGCGGTAGAACCGATGGACACCAGACGGTGCAGTTGCCGCGCCGCTGGGAATGCCGAGTCTGGCGGAACGTCCTCAAGACGTGGCGCGCAGGCGCTCGATCCGTATCGGCACGTACTTGTGCCACGGCGTGCCCGCAAACGGGTCGCGGTCTGCCGCATCGGTGAGTTCGTTGAGCGACACGCCCTTGTGTACCGGCGTGCCATCGGCGGCGGTGTAGTCGAGACCGTGGCCGTTGGGCAGCGACACATGGCCGGGCTGCAGGTCTTCGCACAGCTCGATCAGGGCTTCGGCCTGGCCACGGCGTGTTGTCATGCGGACCCAGTCGCCCTCGTCGCAGCCGATTTGTCTGGCGTCGCTCGGGTGCATGCGCAGCGTGCCGAAGGTGCCGCGGCGGTGCCAGCTTGCATCGCGGATCGAGGTGTTGCTGGTGTCGCTGCGGCGCTCGCCGGCCGACAGGATGAAGGGGTACTCGGCATCCTGAGGGGGCCGCTTGCTGTCCAGGGTCGCCAACTCCGCCAGCATCTCTTCGATGCACAGGTTGATCTTGTGGTCGGGCAGGCGCACGGCACGCCAACTGTCGGCGTACTCGCTGACCGCGTAGATGACGCCCGACGGCTGGGTGAGGAGGGCGTCGAAAAGCCGGTTGCCCGCCGCCAGCACGCTGCCGCCAAAGCCGGCCCGTGCGGCGGCGGTGCGCTGGTGGCGGACGAACAACTGGCTGATGCCCCACAGCGAAGCGGCCGGCGCCATGCCCGCCGGCAAGGTCTCGCCCAGCGTGCGGTACAGGACGACCGGCGCGTAGCGTGCGACCTGCTGGTCGCGTGCGGCTTTCCAGGCGAAGGCCAGCCCGAACGCGGTGCGGCCCAGGCGTGCGGCGTGTCGCAGGAAGCGGTAGTGGCGGGCGTCGAGTTCACCCAGCGCCTCCACCAGACGCGCGTGCATCTCGGCCTCGGTCAGCGTTCCCGGACGCGGCGGGAACAAGGGCTGCCTCAGGTGAAAGCCGTTGCGCGGAAACTCCAGGTTGAAGAACGTGGCCTCGGCCTTTTCGAACTGGCTGGTGGCTGGCAGCACATAGTCGGCCTGCCGTGCGGTTTCGGTCATCGCCACATCGATCACGACGCTGAGGTCCAGCGCCCGCAGCGCCTGCCGCATGCGCTGGCTGTCGGCCAGCGAATGCACGGGGTTCGCGCTCTCGATGAACATCGCGCGGAAGCGGTCGGGGTGGTCGGTGAGGATCTCCTCCGGTATCACGTTGCAGGGGATCAGCCCCATGATGACCTTGGCGCCCGTGACCGGGCTGTGCGCACCGGGCCGGGCCTTGCCGCCCGTGCCGTTGCCGCCCTTCGCGGCGGTTTCGCGCTTGGACGAGGAGAGGTTGAGCATCGGCACGAAGGCGTTGTTGGTGCCCGGCCGGGCATAGTGCCCGGGCAACAACCAGACCAGGCGGTTCAGGTAGCTGTTGAGCGTGGAGTGCAGGTTCATCTGCACGCCGAGGTCTTCGATCATCGAAACGCTTTTGGCCTTGGCGATGCGCTCGGCCACTTGGTGCAGCAAGGCCACATCGACGCCGCAGGTCTTGGCGTACTCGGGCACGGAGATGCGCTGCAGGACCTCTGCCACCCGCGCGTAGCCCGTGGTGTGCTCGTCGAGCCACGCCTTGGCGACCAGCCCCTCCTGAACCAGGATCGCCGCCAGCGCCGTCAGGCACCAGGCATCGGTGCCTGGGCGCACGGCGAGGTGGTAGTCGGCCATTTCAGCGGTTTCGCTGCGGCGCGGGTCGATGACGATCATCGATCGATTCGGGTCTTTCTGGATCTCGCGCAGGATCACCCGTGTGCGTGCAAAGCCGTGCGACTGGAACGGGTTCTTGCCCAGAAAGACCGACACCTCGGCGTGCTCGAAATCGCCATGCACGCCGGCACCCATCATCTTGCCCTGTACCCAGGCTTCGCCGGTCTTCTCCTGGGCGAGCGCGTTGGAGCGGTACACGACACCCAGTGCCTTGATCGTGCTGTCGGCATAGGTGCCGCCGAGGTGGTTGCCCTGGCTGCCGCCGCCGTAATAGAGGATGCTGGCGCCGCCGTGCCTGGACTTGATGGCGGCGAGCTTTTCGGCAATTTCGCGGATGGCCGTGGCCCAGTCGATGTCCTCGTAGCCGCCGTCAGCCCGCCGCCGCTTGGGGCTGGTGATGCGGTCGGCACCGTTCTGGTAGAAGTCCATCCGCTGCGACTTCTCGCAGACGTAGCCCTGTGAGGTGGGGTGGTCCTTGTCGCCCCGGGCCTTGACGATGCGGCCCCCCTCGGTCTGCACTTCCAGTCCGCAGTTCAGCGAGCAGATGATGCAGGCCGTCTTCTTCCACTCGGATGCCAGCGGTGCGTTCATGGGGGGCCTCGTTTGCCTGGTACTACGTCATTGGATAATGAATGTTATCCAATGGAGGATTCCTGTGAATGTCCACTCCGAGACACCACCTCGGGACATCACAATCGGACCATGCGCTACCCCAAGGACCACAAGGACGCGACCCGCCAGCGGCTCATCGAGCTGGGCGGTCGCCATGCGAAGCAACATGGGTTCAACGAAAGCGGCATGGCCTCGCTGGCGGCTTCGGCGGGCATGACCACGGGCGCGCTGTACAAACACTTCGATGGCAAGGCGGACCTGTTCGCCGCGCTGGTCACGGCCGAGCTGGCGCGCACGGCGCTGAAACATGGGGCCATCGACCTGGCGGACGACGCCAGCGCAGCCAGGTGTCTGGCGGGCTACCTCAGCCTCCAGCATGTCCGGCATCCGGAGCAGGGGTGCCCGCTGCCATCGCTCACGCCTGAAATTGCGCGTGCCGACGAATCGGTCAAGGCGGCCTACCAGAAGGGATTGCTCGATCTCCACGCCGAGCTGCAGCGCCTGACGGCCACGTCCGACGACGCCTGGGCACTGATGGCGCAGAACGTCGGCGCCGTCATGCTGGCGCGTGCGCTCTCGGACGAAACACTCCAGCAAGAACTCCTGTCCGCGCTGCGGAAGGCGGGCGAGCGGTTGCTTGCAGGTGGTCCCGGCGGTTCGTCGGTTGGTCCGTAGACTGCGGACATGAATGCTCTTCTTGTCCGAATGACGCTGGCGCTGGGGCTGGCGGCGGGGGCTGCTGGTGCCCACGCCGACGAAGTCCTCGTCGCGGTCGCCGCCAACTTCGCCGCCCCGATGGCCCGGCTCGCCGACAACTTCACCGCCGCCACCGGCCACACGCTCAAGCTCGCCAGCGGCGCCACCGGCAAGTTCTACAGCCAGATCGTGGCCGGCGCGCCGTTCGAGGTGCTGCTGTCGGCCGATGACGAGATGCCGCAGCGCCTGATCCGCGAAGGCCACGCGGTGGCGGGCAGCGCGTTCACCTACGCGGTCGGGCAGCTCGTGCTGTGGAGCGCCACGCCAGGACTTGTC
>JBEEMX010000336.1:0-7657 GCA_041192465.1 Pseudomonadota bacterium
GATCGGCGACGGCAAGACCGGCTTTCAGGCCAGCATCCGCACCCTGAAGGCGCAGCAAGCCGACCACGAATCGGCCGCCCGTGCCGCGAAATCCGAAGGTGACGCGCTGTACTTGCCGGTGTTCAACCTCGACATGAAGAACCCGCACACCAAGACCGAGCTGGTGCATGAAGAACCGTCGGTGCTGATGGCGCGGATGCGCGAGCATGAAAAGGAAGTGGTCCGGCTCCTGGATGAAATCGAGGCGCTGGTGGGTGGAGCGACAGCATGAACAAGTGGCCCACTGTCGCATTGCATGAACTGCTGACACCCGCCGATGAAAATATCCCGGTTCAGCAGGGCAGTGAATATCCTAATTTCGGCATGTACAGCTTCGGGCGTGGTCTGTTCGAAAAACCACCCATCAGCGGCGCAAAAACCAGCGCACCTTCACTTCGCCGTGTACGTGCGGGAAATTTCGTCTTCAGCCGGCTATTTGCATTCGAAGGTGCATATGGCTTGGTGGATGACGTATTCGATGGTTATTTCGTCTCGAATGAGTACCCCAGCTTCCAAATTGACACCCGGAGGCTGAATGCGCGTTTCTTGAAGCTGTATTTTCAGCTACCCCGCGTCTGGCAGGAAGTCGCCATCGGAAGCAAAGGGGTTGGCTCCCGGCGGGTGCGGGTACAACCCGCGCAAATGCTGACCCATGCTATTCCACTGCCACCCATCAGCGAACAAGAACGGATCGTCAGCCACTTTGACGGATTGGCAGAAAAAACCCGGCAACTCAACGAACACCTTGCTGCGATCGAAGCGGATGCAAACAGCCTGCTGGCCGAACGATTCTCAAAAATTATCCAAGCTGCACCAGTCAAGCCACTCGCAGAAATTGCACCCATCATTCGCCGGCCAGCCATCATCGAATTGACCGATCAATATCCAGAACTTGGCGTTCGGTCATTCGGAAAGGGAACATTCCACAAACCCGCACTTTCGGGAGCTGAGGCCGGTGCCAAAAAGCTCTATCGAATAGAAGCAGGAGATCTCATCTTCTCCAACGTATTCGCATGGGAAGGAGCAATTGCGATTGCAGGCCCCGAAGACAACGGACGATTCGGCTCACACCGATTCATTACATGCCGCACCAACGAAGAGATCACAAGCGCCCGTTTTCTGCGCTACTATTTCCTCACCGAAAAAGGCTTGGCGCAGATACGCGAAGCCTCTCCCGGCGGAGCTGGACGGAACAGGACGCTGGGCTTGGAGAAATTGATGGCGATTAAAGTCCCCATCCCAAGTGCAGAGCATCAAAAGTCTTTTGAAGCCTTGCTGAATCAAATTACTGAACTGGCGGCAAGGAATGCCTCCATCAGAGATGCTGGCAACGCCATGATTCCCGCGACGCTGGAGCGGATCTTTTTGCGCTGACGCACGCGGACGACTTGAATTCCGGCCACATCGCCCGTATTCTAGTCAGCATGACCATTTTCACCACACCAACACAGGGCACCGCCGCCCAAAGTGCAGCCTCCTGGCCCCTGCAAGACGCCAAGGCACGCTTCAGCGAACTCGTCCGCCACGCCCGCAGCGAGGGGCCGCAGCATGTGACGCTGCACGGCCGTGATGCCGTCGTCGTGGTCGATGCCGACGCCTACCGACGCCTGACGGGCATCCGCACCGGCCAACTGCTCGTCGAGGCCCTGCAGGCGTCCCCCCACCAGGACATCGACATCGCGCCACCCCGCGGCATCGAAATGCCCGTGCGGGAGGTCGATCTGTGAGCGGCGGCTGGCTGATCGACACCAACGTGCTGTCCGAGCTGCGCCGCCCGCGCCCGGACGCCCGCGTGGTCGGATTCGTCGCCTCGCTGCCGCTGGACGACCTGTACGTCAGCACGGTCACGCTGGCCGAGATCCGCTACGGCATCGAGCGCGTCGCCGACCCGGTGCGCCGCGCCGAACTGCACGACTGGCTGACCCACCGCGTCCGCCCGATGTTCGAGCACCGGACGCTGGAGGTGTCAGAGGACGTGATGCTGCGCTGGCGCCTGCTGGTCGATGAAGGGCGCCGCATAGGGCACACCTTTTCGCAGCCCGATCTGATCATCGCCGCCACCGGCCTGTGCCACGGGCTGACCGTGGTGACGCGCAACACGGTCGATTTCGAGCAGGCGCATGGTGCGGTGTTCAACCCGTGGGCAGCGCCAGCCTGAGACTGCAGCCGAGCAGCCAACCCGCGCCGCCGATCAAGCCGCATCCCCCAGACACACCCCAATCTCCCGCGCACACCCCAACAGCGCATGGTCCCCCGGCACGCACCGGTTCACCCCCGCCACCTCGTCCAGCCCCACGCTCCCCAGGCACCCGCCCTGCAGCGTCACCATCCGCCCGAAGTCCCCACGCCGCAGCAGCCGCGCCGCCTCGTTGCCGTACTGCGTCGCCAGCACGCGGTCGAACGGCGTCGGACTGCCACCCCGCTGCACATGGCCCAGCACCGTCGCCCGCACCTCGCAGGCCAGCAGCGGCTGCAACTGCGCCCGCAGCGCGTGGGCGACGCCGCCGAGGCGGATCGGGTCGGGGCTGCCCTCGACGGTGTGCTCGACCGTCATCGCGCCGCCCACCGGCTTCGCGCCTTCGGCGATGCAGATCAGCGTGGCGCGGCGGCGGGCATGGCGCGCGCGGCAGACCTCGGCGATGCGCGCCACGTCGTAGCCGATCTCGGGCAGCAGGATCACGTCCGCCGCCCCCGCGATGCCCGCCTCCAGCGCGATCCAGCCGGCGTAGCGCCCCATCGTCTCCACGATCATCACGCGGCCGTGGCTCTGGCCGGTGGTCTGCACCCGCTCCAGCGCGTCGGTGACGGTGGCGACCGCCGTGTCGAAGCCGAAACTGCGCTCGCAGCCGGCGATGTCGTTGTCGATCGTCTTGGGCACGCCCACCATCGGCACCCCGCCCGCCGCGCCGAGCCGTGCGGCCATCGTCATCGTGCCGTCGCCGCCGATCGTCACCAGCGCGTCCAGCCCCAGTTCGCGCTGATAGGCGATGACCTCGGCCGACACGTCCACGCCGTGCCACGCGAAGGGGCTGGCGGTGTTGCTGGTGCCGAGGATGGTGCCGCCGGTGGCGAGGATGCCACCCACGTCGTCCCAGCCCAGCGGGCGGACGCGGCGCTCGATCAGGCCGAGAAAGCCGTCCTCGATGCCGATCACCTCGGCGCCGCACTGCCGGATCAGCGACTTGGTGACAGCGCGGATGACCGCGTTCAGGCCGGGGCAGTCACCACCGCCCGTGAGGATGCCGATGCGCATGGATGGCTCCTTGGAGAGGCGGGTCAGGTCAGATCAGGTCGCGCGGGCCTGTGCAATCAACCGGTCGAACATCGCGCCCAGCAGCGCCTGCTCGTCCGGCGTGAGGCAGCCGAAGATCGTCTCGTTGCGCTGCGCGATCAGCGCCATCACGCGGTCGAAGCAGACCCGTCCGTCCGGCGTCAGCGCCAGCACCACGCCCCGCGCGTCCAGGTCGCTGACCGTCTTGGACACCAGCCCGCGATCGACCAGCGACTGCGCGGCGCGGCTGGCCTGCCCCTTGTTCAGGCTGGCGTGCAGCGCAAGGTCGTTCACCGACAGCGGCCCGAACGAGCCGATCGACGCCAGGCAGCGCGCCTCGCCGATCGGCAAACCGGTCTCGCGTTCGTAGAGGTCGTGGCTGCTGCGGTCGGTCAGCTTGTTGAGCAGGTGCAGGCGGTAGGTCAGTGCGCGGTCGAGGGGCTCGGTCATGCCCGGGATTGCATCACATCGCCCGCACCAGCCACAGCGAGAGCGCCGGGAACGCCACCAGGAAGCCGATGCGCAGGAAGTCCGACGCCAGGAAGGGCATCACCCCTTTGGCGGTCTCGATGTAGGGCACGTCCTTGGCCAGCTTCTGGATGATGAACAGGTTCATGCCCACGGGCGGATGCACCAGCCCGATCTCGACCACCATCAGCGACAGGATGCCGAACCAGACCGACTTGTCCGGCACGCTCATGCCCCAGAACTCCAGCCCCATCACCATCGGGTAGAAGATCGGGATGGTCAGCAGGATCATCGCCAGCGAGTCCATCACGCAGCCCAGCAGCACGTAGCACAGCAGCACCGCGACCAGCACCGCCAGCGGCGGCAGCCCGCTGTGCTTGACCCACTCGGCCAGCTCGGTCGGCAACTGCGTGATCGCCAGCGCCGAGTTCAGCAGGTCCGCGCCCAGCAGCACGAGGAAGATCATCGCCGTGGCGTGCGCCGTGCCGATCAGGCTCTGGCGGATGCCCGGCCAGCGCAGGCCGCCCTTGACGACGGCCAGCACGCCGCACGCCGCCGCACCGATCGACGCCGCCTCGGTCGGGTTGGCCCAGCCGCCGTAGATGCCGACGATCACCACCACGAACACCAGGACGAAGAGCTTGCCGATCGACTCCTGCGTCAGCACGGCGTAGATCACCAGTGGCACCGACGGCGGGATCATGATGCCCAGCGTGCCGGCGGCGGCCAGCGTGCCCGTGGCGAGCCGGCCGGAGTAGCCGTGCGCCCGCAGTTCGGGCAAGGCCACCTGCGCCATCGTCGCGGCGGTCGCCAGCGACGAGCCGCAGATCGCGCCGAAGCCGGCACACGCGCCGGTGGCCGCCATCGCCAGCCCGCCACGCCAGTGCCCGAGGAAGGCCGCGGCACAGCGGAACAGCGACTTCGACAACCCGCCGTGCGTGGCGAACTGCCCCATCAGCATGAACAGCGGGATCACCGCCAGGTCGTAGTTCGACAGCCGCGCATACGCGAGGTGGTTCAGCGTGAACAGCAGCGCGTTCGGGTCACCCCCGTTCATCGCCAGGAAGCCGGCCGCACCGCCGATGAACATGCCCACGCCGACGTGGATGCGCAGCGCCAGCAGCACCAGCAGGCCAGCGAAGATCCACAACCCGATTGCCATGCCGCTCATGCTGCACCTCCCAATGCCACGCGAAGCGAGACCACGCACCGGTGCAGCGCCGCCAGCGCCAGCAGCACGAAGCTCGGCACCAGCAGCAACACCGGCCACCACAGCGGCACCAGCAGCAGCGTCGAGACTTCCATGTTTTCCTTCGTTTCGACCGTGTAGAGCCCCGTGCGCCAGGTCAGCAGCACCGCGACCACCAGCAGCAGCGCGTGCGCCAGCGTGTCCAGCGCCGCCCGGCCGCGCGCGCTCATCCACGTCGTCAGTGCATCGACCTTGATGTGGTGGTCGTCCATCTCGCACAGCGGCAGGAAGGTCGCCGACGCCACCGCCGCGCCCATCTGCAGCAACTCCATGTCGCCCTGGATCGGCGTGGCGAACAGCTTGCGGCCGACGATCGAGACGATGGACATGCCCACGATGGCGCAGAACAGCATCCCGCCGGCCAGGCCCCACCAGGTCACGACCCGGTGCAGCACACCGGCGAGCCCGCCGGCAGGGAATGCGTCAGGCCGCGCATCGTCGGGCATCAGTTCAGCCATGGTGTGTCCCGGTGCTCACTTGCCGAGGTACTTCGCGCCGATGGCGTGGACGTCGGCGGCGAGCTTCTTGCCGTCGAGGCCCCGCGCATCGGCCTGCTTGATCCAGTCGGCCTCAACGCTGGCGGCGGCCTTCTTCATCGCGTTGTAGTCCTCGGGCTTGATGACGAGCACCTTGTTGCCCTGGGCGGTCATCTTCTTGCGGGCGTCGTTGTTGCCGTCGTCCCAGGTCTTGCCGGTCAGCTCGACCAGCGCCAGGCCGCTGTTCTTGTCGATCACCGCCTTCAGGTCGGGGCTGAGGCCGTCGTACTTGGCCTTGTTCATCAGGATGGCCATCGGCGTCTGGGTGAAGCCGGGCTGGTTGGGCGCGCCTTCCATGTGGTACTTGGTGACCTCGTCGATCTTGGTCGCCGGCAACACTTCCCACGGCGCCATCGCCCCGTCGATCACGCCCTTGGAGATGCCCTCGGTGACCTGCGCGACCGGCATGTTCACGGGGGTGCCGCCGAGCGCGGTCAGGAACAGCGCGGCGAAGCGCGACGGGCTGCGCATCTTCACGCCCTTGAAGCCGTCCACCGTCAGGATCGGCTTGGAGGCGGTGCTCATCACGACGTTGCTGGCGCTGAAGATGGCCAGGACGTGGAAGTCCTTGAAGTCGGCCTGGCCGTTCTTCTGGTAGTACTCCCACATCGCCTTCGAGCCGGTCATGCCACCGGGCGGCAGCGAGAACGGCAGCTCCAGCGCCTCGGTGATCGGGAAACGGCCGGTCGAGTAGCTCGGCGAGGTCCAGACCACGTCGGCCACGCCGTTCTTCACCTGATCGACCAGTTGCGGCGGCGTGCCCCCGAGCTGCAGCGCGGGGTAGAGCTGGCACTTGAGCTTGCCGCCCGAGTCCTTGGCGATGGCCGCGCACCACGGCTCGGCCACGTTCTTGTGGAAGTTCGAGTTCGGCGCGAGGAAGTGCGAGAACTTGATGGTGACTTCCTGCGCGTGCAGCGCGGTGGCGCCCAGCACCAGGGGCAGCGCGGCCAGCAGCGGGCGGAGAACGGAGCGGGTGGTCACGGTCGAGGTGGTCGGGATGGACATGGCGCTTATCCTTGTTTGGTTGCTCACGCAACGATATGGATCAAAGGTTGTGTTCGCAACTATCGCTAACCCTAGCGACAACGCGATGGGAGGTCACTGCCGGTAGGTCGGGTCGATCCGGTCGATCAGCCGCTGCAGCGCGGCAAAGGCGTCCTGCCCAGCGCCGAAGCGTGGGTCGAAGTTCAGCGAATCGCGCACGCAGCCCTCCAGCACCGGCACCGGGATCGGCCGCAGCGCCCCCCGCCCCTGCGACGCGATCTGCACCTCGCAGGCCCGCTGCACCAGCCACAGCAGCGAAAACGCCTGCGCCAGCGTGTGCCCGATCACCACCGGGCCGTGGTTGCGCAGCAGCAGCACCGGCTTGTCCCCGGCGCTGGCGAGGATGCGGGCGCCCTCCTCCTGGTGGACCGTGATGCCCTCGAAGTCGTGGTATGCGACCTTGCCCCAGAGCTGGGCGGCGTAGAAGTTGGTGAACGACAGCCCCTCGTCGAGGCAGCACACCGCCAGCGTCGGCGTGGTGTGGACGTGCATGACGCAGTGCGCCTCGGGCCGCGTGGCGTGGATGGCGCCGTGGAAGGTGAAGCCGGCCGGGTTGATGGGCCAGTCGCTGTGGCCGACGGTACGGCCCTCGCGATCGACCTTGACCAAGTTCGACGCGGTGACCTCGCGGTAGTGCAGCCCGAACGGGTTGAGCAGCAGGTGCCCCTCCTCGCCCGGCACGCGCAAAGAGATGTGGTTGTAGATCAGCTCCGACCAGCCGAGGTGGTCGAAGATCCGGTACGCGGCGGCGAGCTGCACCCGTGCGTCCCACTCTTCGGGTGAACAGCGGGCGGGTCGGACAAAGGCAGCGGTCATGCAGAAGCCTCTACATTGCTAACATGTGAGCAATGTAGAGGCCGGCCGCAGCCTGGTCAATCGGGGACTATCCCGGACGCGCGGCGCCGAGGTCGGCCGCCGCGTCGTCAATCATCTGCAGCACCGCCGGGGCATCGTCCAGCCGCGCCATCGCCAGCAAGGCGAAGCGCGCCAGGAACAGCGGCGCCACCGGCTCGCCCAGCCGCGTCATGGTGTGGCACAGGCGGGTGTAGG
>JBEEMX010000337.1:0-4385 GCA_041192465.1 Pseudomonadota bacterium
GCCCGCATCCAGCGGCACCAGGCCGACCGCGCGGTGCGGGTGCCGGCGATGGCGCTCGACGAGGTGCCCCGCGACCTCGCCGACGCCATGCGCCGGCACAGCGCGCCCGACTGCCTCGTGCTGGTGGACTGCCTCACGCTGTGGCTGACGCAGTGGCTCATGCCGCTGGAGGGCGAGCCGGTCGAGGACGTGACCTGGCTGGCTGTGCTGGCCGACCTGGACGCGGCGCTGCAGGCCGCCCCTGGCCCGGTCGTGCTGGTCTCCAACGAGATCGGTCTCGGCCTGGCGCCGATGTCCCGCGAGGCGCGGCGCTATGTCGATGAACTTGGGCGGCTGCACCAGCAGGTCGCGGCCCGCTGTCCGCGGGTGACGCTCATGGTGGCGGGGCTGGAAATGGCGGTGAAGCGATGACCCGGAGCCGAACCCCGTACCGCACCTCGGCACACTGGGCGCTGGCCGTGACCTTGTCCCTTGGCTTCGCCGTGCTGGCGCGGGCCGAGGTGATCGTGCGCGATGACCGTGGCGCGACGATCAAGCTGCCCGCCCCGCCTCAGCGCGTCATCACGCTGCTGCCGTCGTTGACCGAAACCGTCTGTGCGCTGGGGTTCTGCGAACGGCTGGTCGGCACCGACCGCTACTCCAACTGGCCCGCCAGCGTGCCCGCGCTGCCCAAGCTTGGCGGCATGGACGATGCACAGGTCGAGCGCATCGTGGCGTTGCGGCCCGATGTCGTGCTGGCGGCGCGCTCGACCCGGGCGGTCGAGCGGCTGGAGTCGCTCGGGCTGACCGTGGTCGTGCTGGAGCCGCGCAACCAGGCCGAGACGCGGCGCATGGTCGCCACCGTGGCCACGCTGATGGGCCGCCCGGAGCAGGGCGCCGTGCTGTGGGCGCGCATCGACCAGCAGGTGCAGCGGGCGGTGGCACGCGTGCCGGCGGCGCTGCGCGGCCAGAAGGTTTATTTCGAGGTTGATGCCGCGCCCTACGCGGCCGGCAGCGTCTCGTTCATCGGCGAGCTGCTGGCGCAGCTGGGGCTGGGCAACATCGTGCCGCCCGCGCTCGGGCCGTTCCCCAAACTCAATCCCGAATACGTCGTCAAGGCGCAGCCCGACCTGATCATGGCGGTCGAACGCCACCTGAACGACATGCCGCGCCGCCCCGGCTGGGCGACGCTGAAAGCCCTGCAGACACGCCGCACCTGTGCCTTCGACGCCGTGCGCTACGACATGCTCGTGCGCCCTGGCCCGCGGCTGGGGGACGCGGCCGAGCTGATCGCCGATTGCCTGCAGGCGCTGCCCCCCGCGGAGCGCGGCACGCCGTGAGCGCACACGAGCAGCGCCGCCGCACCCGCCTGGCCTGGGCGCTGGCGCTGGTCGCGTGGCTGGGTGGCGTGGCCGGGCTGGTGGCGGGCAGCGAGGGCTGGAGCCTCGCGGCGTTCCGCACTACGCTGACCGATGGCTCGGCCGACCTGATCCTGTGGCAGATCCGCGCCCCGCGCACGCTGGGCGCCTGGCTGACCGGCGCGCTGTTCGGGCTGGCCGGCGCCATCGCGCAAGGGCTGTTCCGCAATCCGCTGGCGGATCCCTATCTGCTGGGCTCGGCGGCGGGGGCGTCGCTGGGTGTCGTGCTGGTGCTGGCGGCGGCATCGATGGCCGGAGTCGGGATGAGCCTGGCGACGGCCGAGCTGCTGTCGCGCTTCGGGCTGGTCGCGGCAGCGTTCCTGGGCGCGCTGGTCGGGGTCGGGCTGACGCTGTCGCTGGCGCGTGGCGCCCAGCACACGACACGCCTGCTGCTGGCGGGCGTCGTCGTGGGCGTCGTGCTCGGGGCACTCAACGACCTGCTCACCACGGTCTCGCCGGAGGCCCTGCGCGGCAAGCAGGCCTTCCTGCTGGGCACGACCGGCTTTCTCGGCTGGACAAGTTGTGTGGTGCTGGGGGCTGCGCTGCTGCTGGTGCTGCCCCTGGGCTGGCGGCTGTCGCGCGTGCTGGATGCGCTGACGCTGGGCGAGGACAGCGCCGCGAGCCTCGGGCTGGCGCTGCCGCGCCTGCGGCTGGTGCTGGTCGTGCTGATGGCGCTGGCCACGGGCACCGCGGTGGCGCAGGCCGGCATGGTGGCGTTTGTCGGGCTGGTGGCGCCGCATCTGGTGCGGCGCTTCGTCCACGCGACCCATGGCTACCGGCTGGTGGCCAGCGCGGCGATGGGCGGTGCGCTGCTGCTGGTGGCCGACGTGCTGGCGCGCACGCTCATCGCGCCGCAGGAGCTGCCGGTGGGCGTGCTGACGGCCGTGCTCGGGGGCTTCTACCTGCTGTGGCTGCTGCGGCGCCGGGAGATCGCCGGATGATCGCCACCCACGCGCTGCAAGTCCGCCTCGGCGACTGCCCGATCCTGCACGGCATCACCCTCGATTTCCCCCCTGGCTGGACCGCCATCGTCGGCCCCAACGGCGCCGGCAAATCCACCCTCCTGCGCGCTTTGGCCGGGCTGCAGCCGCTGCATGCCGGCGAAGTCACGCTGGCCGGCCGCCCCTTGTCGCAGTGGTCCGCCCGCGACCGTGCCCGCCAGCTCGCCTGGCTGGCGCAGCAGGCCGAAGCCAGCGGCGAACTCACCGTGCGCGATGTCGTCCACCTTGGGCGGCTGCCACAGCTCGGCCTGTTCGCCACCCCCGGCCCGCAGGACGAGGCCATCGTCCAGCAGGCCATGCGCGACACCGAATGCCAGCCCTGGCAACACCGCCGCCTGTCCGAACTCTCCGGCGGCGAGCGCCAGCGGGTGTTCCTGGCCCGCGCGCTGGCCGTGCAGGCGCCCGTGCTGCTGCTCGACGAACCCACGACCCACCTTGACCCGCCGCACCAGGTCGCCCTCGTGCGGCTGATGCGCCAGACGGCCCGACTCGGCCACACGCAGGTGGTGGTCAGCGTGCTGCATGACCTGAGCCTCGCGCTGGCGGCAGACCGGCTGGTCGTGCTGGCGGCGGGCCAGGTGCGGGCGGTCGGCCGTTGTGATGCGCCGGACGTGCAGGCGGCGCTGGTGGAGGTGTTCGGCGGCGCGATCCGGATCGTGCAGGTGGATGGACAGTGGGCGGCGCTGCCGCGGCTCGCGTGAGCGGCGTGCGTTACGTCTGGACATCGACCGGGCGGGGCGCACGTCTATGCTTCGCGGCCCGGCAGCCGGGGGGCTGCAGCACCACAACGATCGCCACCGCCAGACCATGACCACCGCCATCCACGACCGTCCCGACGGGGGAGTGCAGCGCCACGGAGGGCCGGACGCCCTGGGCGTGCCGCGCTGGGATTTTTCCACCACCGCCAATGCCTGCGGACCCGCTCCGGTGGCGCTGGAGCAGGTGCGCCAGGTGGACGTGCGCCGCCGCCCCGATCCCGGCTACACCGTGTTGCGCCAGCAGCTCGCCCGGTTGCATGGGGTCGAGCCGGCGCGCATCGTCCTGGCCGGCAGCGCCAGCGAGTTCATCCGCCGCATGACGCTGGCCATCGCGCTGCTCCATCCCGGCGCCCGTGTGCGGGTGCCGGACTATGCGTATGGCGAATACGCCGCAGCAGCCAAGGCGCTGGGGCTGCACCCGGTGCGCGAGATCGACGATCTCCACGCCAGCGACCCGCCCTGGCTGATCTGGCACACCGAGCCGGGCAGCCCGATCGGCGACGCCCGCACCGCGCTGCCGTTCAACCCGAGCGAGTCGGTGCTGGTGGTGGACCGCGCTTACACGCCGCTGCGCCTCGACGGTGAAGCGCCGCCTGTGCCCGACCACGCCTGGCAGCTCTGGTCGCCGAACAAGGCGCTCGGACTCACCGGCGTGCGCGGCGCCTACGCCATCGCCCCGGCGCGCACGCCCGACTCCTCCCTGCTCACCACCTGGCTGACCGAGCGGCTGGACGCGCTGGCCCCGTCCTGGCCGCTGGGCGCGCACGGTGTGGCGATGCTGACGTGCTGGGCCACCGAGGAAGCACAGAGCTGGGTCCGCTCCAGCCTGCACATCCTGCGGAGCTGGCGCCGGCAGCAGATCGAGCTGTGCCAGAAGCGCCTGGGCTGGACCTGCCTGACCAGCGTCACGCCGTACTACATCGCCCGCTGGGGCCAGTGGTCGGCGGGCGAAGATGCCGATTCCGACCCGCTGCACCCGTCGCGGGTCTTGCCGGCGCTGCGGGCCGTGGGCATCAAGCTGCGCGACTGCACGGCGATGGGCCTGCCCGGCTGGGTGCGCGTGAGCGTGCAGCCGCCGCCGTCGCAGCAGGCGCTGGCCCTGCTGTGGCGCCAGACGGTCGGCGACGGCGGGTTCATGCCGACGGTGCGCCAGTCCGGTTTTCAATCCCTGTCCACCTACTGAGGTTCTGCATGGCACGCGCGATCATGGTCCTGGGCACCACCAGCGG
>JBEEMX010000338.1:0-4368 GCA_041192465.1 Pseudomonadota bacterium
GCACGCACGAACTCTCCACGCTGCAAGACCTCTCGATCGGGCTGGCCAGCAAGACGGAGCTGCACGAACTGGTCGCCGAGGCGCTGAGTGCGCTGGAGCAGACCATGGCCTACACCAGCGCCTCGGTCTGGTCGCGCACCGCCCGCGACGAGGGCGGCCAGGTCGTGCTGATGGGCTACCGCCAGAACGACGACGAGGCCGGCCAGACGCCCACCGACGACCTGACCGGGATGCGCCTGTCCCGCTCCAACCTGCAGCATTACGAGCACATCGAGCGCGAAGGTGAAGCCATCGTCGAGAACCGTGTGCGCCAGAGCCTGTTGTCGTGGCTGTGGTCGTGGCTGTCGGACGACGCGCGCACCTCGGGGTTGTACCGGGGCACGAAGGCGTGGATGGCCGTGCCGCTGAAGTCGCGCGAGGCGGTGATGGGCGTGCTGCGGGTGGACCACGAAGAGCCCGACTTTTTCGACGCGGAGCGCATCCGCCTGCTCACCGCGGTGGGCAGCCAGACGGGACTGGCGATGCGGCACGCGCAACTGCTGGCCCAGCAAAAGGACCAGGCGGTGGTGGCCGAGCGCAACCGCATCGCGCGCGACCTGCACGACGCGGTGTCGCAGACGCTGTTCGCCGCCAATGTGATCGCCGGCACGCTCGGCCGGCTGGCGGCGCGGCTGCTGGAGGGCGAGGATGCCTCCGCGGCGGCGGCGCTGCAGCAGCAGGCCGAGGCGCTGGAGCGGCTCAACAAGGGCGCGCTGTCCGAGATGCGGCTGCTGATGTTCGAGCTGCGGCCGGACGCGCTGCAGCACTTGCCGCTGGCCGATCTGCTCCAGCACGCCATCGACGCACTCGCCTGCCGCGGCGCGATCGACGTCACCCACCGGCTGGCCCGCGAAGACCGCCTGCCCAGCGCCACGCGCATCCAGATCTACCGCATCGCCCAGGAGGCGCTGTCCAACATCGCCCGCCACAGCGGCGCCAGCCACGCCGTGATCGAATGGATCGTGCCCGAACAGGGGCGGGGCGGGCGGCTGCGCATCGCCGACGACGGACATGGTTTCGACCCCGGTGTGTCGCCGCCGGGCCATTTCGGCCTGAGCAACATGGCCGAGCGGGCCGCCGAGATCGGCGCGACCTGGCTCATCACCTCGGGACCGGACGAGGGCACTGACATCCGGCTGGAACTCACATGACCCCACACGCTACCCACGCTACTCCTTCGGCGCGCATCAGCGTCTTCATCGTCGATGACCACCCCATGATCCGCGCTGGTCTGGTGGGGATGATCATGGGCGAGAGCGATTTCCACTGCGTCGGTGAAGCCGGGCACGGCGCGGACGCCGTGCGGATGATCCCGGCGCTGCAGCCCGATGTCGTGCTCATGGACCTGCTGATGCCCCAGATGGACGGCATCGAGGCCATCCGGCAGTTGCGCCCGCTGGCGCCGCAGACGCGGTTCCTCATCCTGACCAGCCTGACCGAGCCGGGCGAGGTGCAGCGGGCGCTGGCGGCCGGGGCGGTCGGCTACCTGACCAAGACGGCGTCGGCGCACGAGCTGGTCAACACGATCCGCGCGGCGTATGGCGGGCGGCGCGTGTTGTCCGCCGAGGCGACCGAGGCGCTGATCAGCGTGTCGCAGAACGCCGCACCGGGTGCCGACCTGACCCAGCGCGAGCGCGAGTTGCTGGCGCACATGGCGCGCGGCTTGAGCAACCAGGACATCTCGGACCAGCTCGGCATCGCGCTGCCCACTGTCAAGTTCCACATCACCAACATCCTCAGCAAGCTGGGGGCGAGCAACCGCACCGAGGCGGTGCTGCTGGCGCTGCGCCACAAGCTGGTGCCGGTGGATCGGGCCTAGTTCCAGGCGATGTTATTCGTGCCATCTCCCTGGTGGCGCCCCGACCAAAGTCGAGGTTCGGTCCAGACCTCTGTTCGGTACCTCATGGTCCACGTTTGCCTACCATGCGTTTGCGAGTCGCACATCCTCTCCCCCGCGGATGGCTCGCAGGGAACTACAACTGACAGGGAGGGTCTTTTTTGAAAAGACGACTGTCGGGGGGAAACTGTGGGACAGGCGAACAGACCGTGACAGCGGCACCGCCGATGCCTACAACAACTACAGCGACAGCGGCACACGCAGGGGAACACCATGGAACTCGGTACGGCTTCGGTTTTGGCTCAACTCTTGCTGATCTGCATTCTCGTGGCGGTGTTCGCGGGACGGCGCTACCTGCGGGCGAACCATGAACGGCGCAACCAGCACCCTGGTCATGCCGCTTTACCTGCTTCGCCTGCACCCACTGCCCAGTCGGCGCGGCCACCAGCGCCTCAGTTGGTGGATCTGCCTCTGATGGCACTCCGCGCTCCGGCCACGCTGAACACCCAGAGCCTTGTCCCCGAGGAGCTGTTGCCACCCTGTTTCACCGACACATGCGCCGATTGGGCTCAGGTGAACGTCGTGCTCAGCCTGTCTGATTGGTCGGCGCCGACCGACCATGTCGTGCTCGATAGCCCCCCTGCTCCGGCCGATCTCGGCTGGGCAATCGATGCACCGGTGCAAGCGCCGCGTGCGGTTCGGCCTGTACCGCTGCGTGCGATGGCGTCGGCGATGTCCTGCACAATCGCGCCGCAGGTGCGCCACTGCGCCTGACGTGACCCGTGCCGGTTTCCGCTGAGGCGGCGGGTCATGCCGTGACCCGACTGCCGCAAGATGGACCAGACCACGATCGACTTTCTCCCTGGTGACGACACCACCCAGACGCTGACGCTGGCGCATTACGCCGAGCGCGCCTACCTCGAATACGCGCTCAGCGTCGTCAAGGGCCGGGCACTCCCCGATGTCTGCGATGGCCAGAAACCCGTGCAGCGCCGCATCCTCTACGCGATGCAGCGCATGGGCCTGACCACCTCGCGCAGCACCAGCGGCCAGACCAGCGGCGCGCGGCCCGTCAAGAGCGCCCGCGTCGTCGGTGACGTGCTCGGCCGGTACCACCCGCATGGCGATACGGCGGCCTACGACGCACTGGTCCGCATGGCGCAGGACTTCGCGCTGCGCTACCCGCTCATCGACGGGCAGGGCAACTTCGGCTCGCGTGACGGTGACGGTGCCGCGGCCATGCGCTACACCGAGGCGCGGCTGGCCCCGATCTCCCGGCTGCTGCTGGACGAGATCGACGAGGGCACGGTCGAGTTCATCCCCAACTACGACGGCTCGACCGAGGAGCCGCGCCAGTTGCCGGCCCGGCTGCCCTTCGTGCTGCTCAACGGCGCGTCCGGCATCGCGGTCGGCCTGGCCACGGAGATTCCCAGCCACAACCTGCGCGAGGTCTCGGCCGCGGTGGTCGCGCTGATCCGCGACGAACACCTGGGCGACGACGCGCTGCATGCCCTGCTGCCCGGCCCCGACTACCCCGGCGGCGGCCAGCTCATCAGCAGCGAGAGCGACATCCGTGACGCCTACCGCACCGGCCGCGGCTCGCTCAAGGTGCGTGCACGCTGGAAGATCGAGGACTTGGCGCGCGGCCAGTGGCAACTGGTCGTCACCGAACTGCCGCCCGGCGCCAGCAGCCAGCGCGTGCTCGAAGAAATCGAGGAGCTGACCAACCCGAAGGTCAAGACCGGCAAGAAGGCCCTCACGCCCGAGCAGACGCAGCTCAAGACCACCGTGCTGTCCGTGCTGGATGGCGTGCGCGACGAGTCGAGCAAGGACGCGGCCGTGCGGCTGGTGTTCGAGCCCAAGAGCCGCGCCATCGACCAACAGGAGCTGATCACCACGTTGCTGGCGCACACCAGCCTCGAAAGCTCCGCGCCCGTCAACCTGACCATGGTCGGCGCTGACGGCCGCCCGACGCAGAAGAGCCTGCGGCAAATGCTCACCGAGTGGATCGGCTTCCGGCTCGCCACGGTGCGGCGGCGCACCGAACACCGGCTGGCCCGCGTACACGACCGCATCCACATCCTCGAAGGGCGGCAGACCGTTCTGCTCAACATCGACGAGGTGATCCACCTCATCCGTGAGAGCGACGAGCCGAAAGCTGCGCTGATCGCGCGCTTCCGCCTGAGCGACCGGCAGGCCGAGGACATCCTCGAAATCCGCCTGCGCCAGCTTGCCCGGCTGGAGGCGATCAAGATCGAGCAGGAACTGGCCGAGCTGCGCGGCGAGCAGGGCAAGCTGGAGGACATCCTCGGCAACCCGGGTTCGCTGCGCCGGCTGGTGGTCCGCGAGATCGAGGCAGACACGAAACAGTTCGGTGACGACCGCCGCACGCTGATCCAGGCCGAGAAGAAGGCCGTCGCCGAAGTGAAGGTGATCGACGAGCCGGTGACGGTGGTGGTGAGCCAGAAGGGCTGGGTGCGCGCGCGCACCGG
>JBEEMX010000339.1:0-4367 GCA_041192465.1 Pseudomonadota bacterium
CACTGCCGCAGACCTACCGTTACGTGTTGCTGCCGATGGCGTTCCGCATCGTCGTGCCGCCGCTGACCAGCGAAAGCATGGGCATCGTCAAGAACTCGTCGGTGGCGTTTTCGGTCTCGGTGGCCGAACTCACCATGTTCGCCCGCCAGGCGCAGGAAGAAACCTCGCGTGGCATCGAGGTCTATCTCGCGGTGACGGGCCTGTACTTCCTCACCTCGATCCTCGTCTACCAGGTCGCGCGGGTCATCGAACACCGTGTGCGCATTCCCGGCACCGTCGGCGGAGGCAAGTGAATCCCATGGCCTCCTCCGGACTCCAACTCGATTTTTCCTTCCTCACGGTCGATGTGCTGGCGAGCTACGTCAGCAAGGGCCTGTGGTTCTCGGTGCAGCTCACGCTGGTGGCGATGATCGGCGGCATCGTGCTGGGCACCTTGCTGGCGCTGATGCGTCTCTCGGGCCGCAAGGCGCTGGAGATGCCCGCCGCCGCCTATGTCAACGTGATGCGCAGCATCCCGCTGGTGATGGTGATCCTGTGGTTCTTCCTGCTGATTCCGCTGCTGATCGGCCGTCCCATGGGCGCGGAGCTGTCGGCGGTGATCACCTTCACGCTGTTCGAGGCCGCGTATTACGCCGAGATCATGCGCGCCGGGATCCAGTCGATCTCGCGTGGCCAGGTGCATGCCGGCTACGCGGTGGGCATGACCTACCGCCAGACCATGCAGCTCATCGTGCTGCCGCAAGCCTTCCGCAACATGCTGCCGGTGCTGCTGACGCAGACGGTGATCCTGTTCCAGGACACCTCGCTGGTCTACGCGATCGGCGCCTATGACCTGCTGAAGGGCTTCGAGATCGCCGGCAAGAACTTCAACCGCCCGGTGGAAACCTATCTGGTCGCGACAGTCGTGTACTTCGTGATCTGCTTCTCGCTGTCGATGCTGGTCAAGCGTCTGCAGAAGAAGATCGCCATCATCCGCTGACCCCAACGATTCGCTGAGGAACCCTGTCGTGATCGACATCCAGAACATCTCCAAGTGGTACGGCAGCTTCCAGGTGCTCACCGACTGCACCACCACGATCAAGAAGGGCGAAGTCGTCGTCGTCTGCGGCCCGTCCGGCTCGGGCAAGTCCACGCTGATCAAGACGGTCAACGCGCTGGAGCCGTTCCAGAAGGGCGACATCGTCGTGGACGGCATCTCCATCGCCGATCCCAAGACCGACCTGCCCAAGCTGCGCAGCCGCGTCGGCATGGTGTTCCAGCACTTCGAGCTGTTCCCGCACCTCTCCGTCACCGAGAACCTGACGCTGGCGCAGACCAAGGTGCTCGGCCGCTCGCAGGACGAGGCGAAGACACGCGGCCTGAAGATGCTCGACCGCGTCGGCCTGATGGCGCACAAGGACAAGTTCCCCGGCCAGCTCTCCGGCGGCCAGCAGCAGCGCGTGGCGATTGCGCGTGCGCTGTCGATGGACCCGATCGTGATGCTGTTCGACGAGCCGACCTCCGCACTCGACCCCGAGATGGTGGGCGAGGTGCTGGACGTGATGGTCAAGCTCGCGCAGGAAGGCATGACGATGATGGTCGTCACGCACGAGATGGGGTTTGCCAAGAAAGTCAGCCACCGCGTCATCTTCATGGACCAGGGCAAGATCATCGAAGACTGCAAGAAGGACGCCTTCTTCGGCGATCCGGACGCCCGCTCGCCGCGCGCCAAGGAATTCCTGTCGAAGATCCTGGGGCACTGACACGGAACCGTCCCGGATCTTCGGGCCGCAGCGCCCGGTCTGGCCGCCGCTGCGCAAGCTGCTCGGTGTCGTGCTGGCGGCGCTGGCCGTCGGGTTGGCGGGCTGGAGCGGTTTCCGCCTCAGCGAGCGCCACGGCACGCTGGCGCTGCGCGAGGAATCGAACCACCGGTTGGACCTGTTCGCCTCCGCCGTCGAGGGCATGGTCAAGCGGCTCGAACAGGTGCCCGCGACCATCCAGCTCAACCAGGACGTGCAGGCGCTGCTGCTCGAACCTAGCCACGCGCTGCGCGTCAGCCGCGTCAACGACTACCTGCGCCGCCTGAACGCCCATCTGGGCAGCCTGGCGGTGTTCGTCATGGACGAACGCGGCGTCGTGGTCGCCTCCAGCAACAGCGCACTCGGCGACGACAGCCAGCTCGGCGAGGACTTGTCCTACCGCCCGTACTTCCTCGAAGCCTTGTCCGGCCAGGTCGGCCGCCACTTCGCCATCGGCGCCAAGAGCAACCAGCCGGGTTATTTCGTTTCGCACCCGATCCGCGACGGCGCCCGCGTGCTTGGCGTGGCCACCATCAAGATCAGCCTCGACCCGGTGGAAGAGGTCTGGGACATGCTCGGCGCGCCCGCGTTGCTGGCCGACACCAACCAGGTCGTGATCCTGTCGTCGCGGCCCGAGTGGCGTTACACCGCGCTGAGCGAGTTGTCGCTGGAGCGGCGTGTCGATCTGCAGATCACCCGGCTCTACAACAACATGGTGATCCCGCGCTTCCCGCTGCCGGTGAAACTCTCGATCGACGAGGACAGCCAGGTGCTCGAAGGCGTGTTGCCCGGCGGCCTGCCGCCCGAGACCGACGCCGCCCGCCCGGTGCGCAGCAGCACGCTGGTGCTCGGCCGCACGCTCGACGGCATGGACTGGCGGCTGCTGATCTTTTCGGACCTGCGCAATGTGCGCAACCAGGCTGTGCTCAACAGCATCCTCTCGGCGGTGGCGGCGGGCTTCGTGCTGCTGCTGGGGCTGTTCCTGAACCAGCGTCGGCGCATTGCCCGCCAGAAGATCGAGTCGCGGCAGATGCTGGAGCGTGCCAACACCGAACTCGAACACAAGGTCGCCCGCCGCACCCGCGCCCTGACCGACTCCAACACCCGCCTGCGCCGCGAGATCGCCGAGCGCGAGCAGGCCGAGCAGACCCTGCGCGCCGCCCAGGACGAGCTGATCCACGCCGCCAAGATGGCCGTGCTCGGCCAGCTCGCCACCGGCATCACCCACGAGCTGACCCAGCCGCTCGGCGCGATCCGCACGCTCTCGGGCAACGCGCTCGAATTCATGCGCCGGGGCGATCTGAAGGCGGTGTCGGGCAACCTGCAGTTCGTCACCCGGCTGGCCGACCAGATGGGCAACATCATCCAGCCGCTCAAGGGCTTCGCCCGCAAGTCGCTGGCCCAGCCCGCGGCGACCGATGTGGCCCACGCCGTGAGCAACGCGCTGTTCCTGTACGACCAGCGCCTGCGCAAGGAGGGCGTCACCGTCCACAACCGCTGCGAACCCGGCCGTGTCATCGCCTGGTGCGACCCGAACCGGCTGGAGCAGGTGCTGATCAACCTGATCGGCAACGCGATGGACGCGATGCGCGACACCGAAGTCAAGGTGCTGACGCTGGATGCTGCGTCGGATGTGGCCTGCACGCCGCCGCTGCGCATCGACGTCACCGACAGTGGTCCCGGTGTGCCCGAGGACGTGCGCCAGCGGCTGTTCGAACCCTTCTTCACCACCAAGGAAGCCGGCGTCGGCCTCGGCCTGGGGCTGGCGATCTCGCGCGACATCGTGCGCGAGTTCCACGGCGATCTGGAGGCCGACAATCGGCCTGAGGGCGGCGCCTGTTTCACCGTGCGACTGCCGGCCGTGCCCACCTTGGAAGAACCCACCGCACCATGAATTCCGCCTCTGCGTCCGCCTCTGCACTCACCGTCCTCATCGTCGAGGATGATTTCCACATGCAGCTCGGCTGCGTCCAGGCGCTGCAGCTCGCCGGCCTCTCGGTCGAGGCGGTCGATTCCGCCGAAGCCGCGATCCCGCTCATCACGCCCGGTTACGCGGGCATCGTCGTCACCGACATGCGCCTGCCCAAGGCGGATGGCCTTTCGCTCGTGCGCCACTGCCATGCGATCGACCCGGACCTGCCGGTCATCATGATCACCGGCCACGGCGACGTGACGCTGGCAGTCGAGGCCATGCGCAGCGGCGCCTACGACTTCATTCCCAAGCCGTTTTCGCCCGAGATCCTGGTCGAGATCGTGCGCCGGGCGATGGAAAAGCGCAGCCTCACGCTCGAAGTCGCCACGCTGCGCCGCGTGCTGGCGCGCCGCGAGGGCATCGAAGGCAAGCTCATCGGCCGCTCGCCGCAGATCCAGCGTGTGCGCCGGCTGGTGATGGAGGTGGCGGACAGCCCTGTGGACGTGCTGATCCAGGGCGAGACCGGCACCGGCAAGGAGGTGGTGGCCCGCGCGCTGCACGACTTCTCCGGCCGGCGCGACGGCACCTACGTGGCGCTGAACTGCGGCGGTGTGCCCGACACGCTGCTCGACAGCGAGCTGTTCGGCCACGAGGTCGGCGCCTTCACCGGCGCGCAG
>JBEEMX010000340.1:0-4367 GCA_041192465.1 Pseudomonadota bacterium
GCCGCCCTCGTCGCGGGCGGTGCGCGACCAGACCGAGGCGCTGGTGTAGGCCATGGTCTGCTCCAGCGCGCTCAGGGCTTCGGCGACCAGCTCGTGCAGCTCCGTCTTGCTGGCCAGCCCGATCGAGAGATCCTGCAAGGTGGAGAGTTCGTGCGTGCGCAGGGCCAGCCGGCGGCCCAGCGACTCGGTTTGGGCCAGCAGATCACGCTGGCGCCGGCGCCAGGCCTCGATCAGCCGGCGCAGGCCCGCGCTGGCGCGCTGCAGCTCCGCACTGCCGGTCTGCAGGGGCAGATTGACGTCATCGACCGGCTCGCTGCGCCGCACCAACTGGGTGGCCGCGATGAGCTGGCGCAGCGACTGGCTCACCCGGTAGGCCAGCGCGGCGCTGATGGTGGCGCACAGGGCGGCCGTGGCCAGCATGGTCCCGACCAGCTCGGGCGAGACCCGCCCACCCCAGTGCAACCCGGCCGCTGCCAGCAGCGCCGGCAGCAGGATCACGGCCACGGACTGCCACACCAGCGAGTGGCTGTCGAAATGGCGGCGGCGCAGTCGGACCCACATGCCGTGCTCCACCCGCACTCAGTCGGGGAACTGGATCGGCGGGGTGTCGGTGTCGGGCGGCGTGGTGCGCAGGGCCTCCACGGCTTCTTCGAGCAGACGCCCTGCCACATGCCGACCTCCGACACCCACGGCCACCGCCGCACCCACCGCGATCGCCCCCACCACCGAACCGAAGGCGATGCCCACGATGTCGCCCGGCAGCCCGGCCTGGCGCAGCGCCAGCGCCGCCGTGAAGAACAGGATCGCGCCGCGCACCAGATTGGCCAGCGCGGGGGCATTGGCGGCCGACCCCGCCTTGATGAGTCCAGCCACCCAGTTCGACAGCCACAGGCCACCGATCATCACGACGCCCGCCACTGCCACCCCTGCCAGCACCGCGCCAAGATTGACCACGAGCTTCGTCAGGATGGCAAAACCGAGCACCTCGCACGCCTGCATCACCGCCACGATCACGATGGAGAACATCACGACCGAGCCGGCCAGCTCCGAGGGGGTGCGGGCGCCGGCGCGGGTGGTGCTGCCCAGCCCGAGGTGTTGCGAGAGCTTGTTGAAGCCCATGCCGCTGAGCACGCCGGTGACGATGCCGGCGACCGCCCGCCCGATCAGCGCCGCCACCGCGATGATGATGGTCGAGGCCGTCACCTTCGGGATCAGCGCGATCACGGTGTCCAGCAGGTTGCTCACCGGCTTGGTCACGGCGTCCAGCCCGAGCGGCTCCAGCGCCGCGGCCAGCACCGGCAGCATGATGAACGAGAACACCAGCGCGCCGACCAGCCCGGCCAGCCCGCCCTCGCCCAGCGACGCGGCCAGCCCCATGCGCTCGGCCAGCTTCTCGGAACCTGCGGCGCGCAGCATGCCGGTGGTGATCTGCCGCACGATCCGGGCCACGAGGAAGCCGATGCCGAACACCACGATGGTCCCGACCAGGTTGGGCACGAACCCCATGATGCGCGACACCATGACGTTCACTGGATCCAGCAGGCCCTTGAGTTCGAGCGTCTCCAGCAGCCCCGGCAGCGTGAACAGCCACACCACGCCAACGCCGACATTGGCCAGCATCGCCGAGAAACCCGGTGACTGCAGCTTTTCGTCCAGCCCGCGCTTCTGGCACAGCCGCCCGATCGCTGTCCGCACCAGCCGGCTGCCGATCCACGCGATCAGCACCATCACCAGCGCGCCGATCACCTTGGGCGCATACGGCCCCAGACCGCTCGCCACCGAACCCAACACACCACTGAATTGATCCATCGCTCTATCCCCGATCCCCGTCCCGGCGCCAGCCAGAACCCTCAGACATCCACGTCCACGGCGTCCCCGTGCAGCTCCATCAGCTCGCGCCGCGAGGCCGCCTCCCCCTTGCCCATCAGCTTGGTCAGCGCGGCGGTCGTGGCCGCCGTGCCGAGCGCGCCGCAGTCCACGCGCAGCAGCCGGCGCGTGTCCGGATTCAGCGTCGTTTCCCACAACTGCTCGGCGTTCATCTCGCCCAGCCCCTTGAAGCGGCTGATGTTCCATGAACCGTCGCGCGCGCCTTCCTTGCGCAGCTTGTCAAGTATCGCCTGCAATTCACCCTCGTCGAGTGCGTAAAACTTCGCGGCTGGCTTCTTGCCGCGGGCAGAAGCGTCCACGCGGTACAGCGGTGGCTTGGCGATGTAGAGGTGGCCGTTGTCGATCAGCCGCGGGAAATGGCGGAAGAACAGCGTCAGCAGCAGCACCTGGATGTGCGAGCCGTCCACGTCCGCGTCGCTGAGGATGCAGACCTTGCCGTAGCGCAGACCCGACATGTCCGGCTGGTCGTTGGCCCCGTGCGGATCGACACCCACCGCCACCGCGATGTCGTGGATCTCGTTGTTGGCGAAGAGCCGGTCGCGCTCCACCTCCCAGGCGTTGAGCACCTTGCCCCGCAGCGGCAGCACGGCCTGCGTCTCCTTGTTGCGGCCCATCTTGGCGCTGCCGCCGGCCGAGTCGCCCTCGACCAGGAAGACCTCGTTCATCGACAGGTCGCGGCTCTCGCAGTCGGTCAGCTTGCCGGGCAGCACGGCCACGCCGGAACCCTTCCTCTTCTCGACCTTCTGCCCCGCGCGCTGGCGGGCCTGCGCCTGCTTGATGACGAGTTCGGCCAGCTTCTTGCCGTGTTCGACGTGCTGGCTCAGCCACAGCTCCAGCGTCGGCTTGACGAACGACGACACCAGCCGCAGCGCGTCCCGGCTGTTCAGCCGCTCCTTGGTCTGGCCCTGGAACTGCGGGTCGAGCACCTTGGCCGACAACACGTAGCTGGCCCGGCTGAACACGTCGTCGGGCATCAGCTTCACGCCCTTGGGACACAGCGCGTGCATCTCGACGAAGCCCTTCACCGCCTGGAACAGCCCGTCTTTCAGGCCCGCCTCGTGGGTGCCACCGGCAATCGTCGGGATCAGGTTGACGTAGCTCTCGCGCAGGTTGGTGCCCTCTTCGCTGAAGGAGACGCACCACGCGGCGCCCTCGCCTTCCGCGAAGGTCTCGTCGGCGCCGCTGCTGGCGTACTGCGCGCCCTCGAACAGCGGGATCAGCGGCTCGCCGTTCAGGTGCTGCGCCAGGTAGTCGCGCAGGCCCCCCTGGTACAGCCAGGTCTGCACCTCGCCGGTCTTCTCGTGCGTCAGCGTGACCGTCACACCCGGCATCAGCACGGCCTTGCTGCGCAGCAGGTGGACGAGTTCATGCTTCGGAATGTCGGCCGATTCGAAGTATTTCGGGTCCGGCCAGACGCGCACCGTCGTGCCCTGCTTGCGGTCGCCGGACGAGGCCGGGCCGGCCGGGCGGATGACCAGCGGCTCCACCACGTCGCCACCGGCAAAGGCCAGCGTGGCGACCTGCTTCTCGCGCCACACCGTCACCTGCAGCCGCGTCGCCAGCGCGTTCGTCACCGACACGCCGACGCCGTGCAGGCCACCCGAGAAGCTGTACGCACCGCCCGAACCCTTGTCAAACTTGCCACCCGCGTGCAGCCGGGTGAACACGATCTCGACCACGGACACGCCTTCTTCCGGGTGCAGGCCGAAGGGGATGCCGCGGCCGTCGTCCTCGATGCTGACCGAGCCGTCGCCGTGCAGGGTCACGCCGATGCGCTTGCCGTGGTGGGCGAGGGCTTCGTCGGCGGCGTTGTCGATCGCCTCCTGCACCATGTGCAAGGGGTTCTCGGTGCGGGTGTACATGCCGGGGCGCTGCTTGACCGGCTCCAGGCCCTTGAGGACGCGGATCGAGGCTTCGCCATAGGCGGCGGGAGAAGTGGACGTCGGGGTCTTGGTGGCCATGGCGGCGGATTGTAGGGACCGTGGTCCGCGAAGTTCGCTACAGTCTGCGGGATGCGCGCCTCCTCACCCCTGCCTGCCGAAGCCCCTGCCCGCCTGTCGATGGTGCAGGTGCTGCTGTGCGGCGCGCTCATCGTCACGCTGTCGATGGGCATCCGCCACGGCTTCGGCCTGTGGCTGGCCCCCATCACGATGGAGCGCGGCTGGACACGCCAGACCTTCGCCTTCGCGATGGCGGTACAGAACCTCTCATGGGGTCTGGCCGGGCCGATCGCCGGGATGCTGGCGGACCGCTTCGGCGCCTTCCGGGTGCTCATGGGGGGCAGCCTGCTCTACGCGGGCGGGCTGGTGCTGATGTCGCTGTCCACCACCGGGCCGGCCTTCATCGCCAGCACGGGCCTGCTCATCGGCATGGCGCAGTCCGGCACGACCTACGCGGTGGTCTACGGCGTGATCGGGCGCCAGATCGACCCCATGAAACGCTCCTGGGCGATGGGCGTGGCGGCGGCGGCCGGCTCGTTC
>JBEEMX010000341.1:0-4363 GCA_041192465.1 Pseudomonadota bacterium
CATCTCGGCCAGCCACGTATCCTGGCTCACGCCTGCCGCGCCATGCGCCTGGATCGCCCAGTCCACCACCTGGCACGACACGTTCGGTGCGACCACCTTGATCATCGCGATTTCCTGCCGCGCGCCCTTGTTGCCCACGGTGTCCATCTTGTACGCAGCGTTCATCGTCAGCATGCGCGCCTGGTCGATCATGCAGCGCGAATCGGCGATGCGCTCGTGCCAGATCGACTGCGCCGACAGCGGCTTGCCGAAGGCGACGCGGGTGGACAGCCGATCGACCATCATCTCCAGCGCCCGCTCGGCCGCGCCGATGGAGCGCATGCAGTGGTGGATGCGGCCGGGGCCGAGGCGACCCTGCGCGATCTCGAAGCCGCGGCCCTCGCCCAGCAGGATGTTCTCGGCGGACACGCGCACGTTCTCCAGCAGCACCTCCATGTGCCCGTGCGGCGCGTCGTCGTAGCCGAACACGCTCAGCGGACGCAGCACCGTGACGCCCGGCGTGTCGCGTGGCACCAGCACCATCGACTGCTGCTCGTGGCGCGGCGCGTCGAAGTCGGTCTTGCCCATGACGATGAAGATCGCGCAGTTCGGGTGACCCGCACCGGACGAGAACCACTTGCGCCCGTTGATGACGTAGTCGTCCCCATCCCGCCGGATCGAGCACTCGATGTTGGTCGCGTCCGACGACGCCACTGCCGGCTCGGTCATCAGGAAGGCGGAGCGGATCTTGCCGTCCAGCAGCGGCTCCAGCCAACGTTCCTTGTGGGCGGCGGTGCCGTAACGCTCGATGGTTTCCATGTTGCCGGTGTCCGGCGCGGAGCAGTTGAACACCTCGCCGGACCACACCACGCGGCCCATGAGTTCGCACAGTGGCGCGTAGTCGAGGTTGGAAACACCGCCCTCGCCCTTGTACGGGTGCGGCAGGAACAGGTTCCACAGGCCGGCCGCGCGGGCGAGCGGCTTCAGCTCCTCCACCAGCGGCACGACCTGCCACGGATTGCCCGCCGCCCGCAGCGCGTGCATCTCGGCTTCGTAGCGCGCTTCGTTCGGGTAGATGTGCGCGTCGAAAAACGCCTGGACGCGGTCAACGAGGTTTTGGCTCTTGGGGGAAAGTTCCCGGTTCATGGCTCTGGCTCCTGCAGCGGGTGCGGATGGGGCGGGGGTACAGGTCGGATTGAAGCACCGAGGGCGCCAGCGCGCAGGTCACCTAGGCGACCCTGAAGGGTGAAGGGTACAGTGCGCCTGACCTGCACTGACACACTGGAGCACCCCATGAAGATCCCGTTGATCCGCTTGGTTCCCCTCGTCGCGGCAACCGCGTTGATGGCAGGGGCACTGCCCGCCCACGCGGCTCCGCGCCCCGCCCGACCCATCGCCTGTTCGCCGCTCGCGGGAACCTGGTTCCACGACCGCAAGGGCATCCCCGTGAGCGTGAACGCCCGCGAGGAGATCCTGGTGAACATGTCGGCCTTGCGACGCCCGAACGCCCGCGGGCGGATGCTCGGCCCGTCGCAGATCGAAGTGACCTTCCCGGACAACGGCACCTTCACGGGCACGCTCGATGGCCAGGGCCAGCTCCGCTGGAGCAACGGCACCGCCTGGCAGGCCACGCAGTTCGCGGGCACCTGGCAGCAGGACTCGGCCTGGGGTCCGATGGTCCGGCACGTGGGCAACGAGCTGACGGTCAGCATGGGCGCCTACGGCCGACCGGACGCGGTGGGCACCGTGACCTCGCCCTCTCAGGCCAGCGTCACCTTCAGCGACGACGCCACGTTCACCGCCACGCTGGTCGCCCCCAACTGCATCCAGTGGTCGAACGGGACGACGTGGACCAAGTGACGATCACGCGAGGTCCAGCTCGGGATAGCAGCGGAAGAGGCCCTGCTCGTTGAACGCAATGCGCCGCGGACTGGCGAGATAAGCCGCCACCCGCGGCACCTCGGCCACGCGGTCATGCAGGTCCACGATCAGGGGCGTCCTGGCCAGCGCGCGTGCCGCCGCCTTCGGGAAGGCGTAGCGCAGCCCCTCGATCAACTGGAACAGCGACAGGTCGGCGTAGCTCATCTTGCCGCCGACCAGGAAGCGCGTGCCGGCCGGATTGCGGGCGACGATCTGCTCGAACCACTGCAGGTACTTGGGCATGCGTGTCGTGCAGAACGCCTGTGCGCGGCGCAATGCCTCGGGCTTCTGGTCCTCGTAGTAAAGACCGGAATCGATCGGGTGGTGCGTGTCGTGCGCCTCGCTGACCATGTCGGCGAGGGTGAGCTGGATCTGCTGCGTCCAGACCCGCGACTGCTCGCTGCGCCCGACCAGCTTCCACTCCAGCGCCAGGTACTGCAGAATCACCGCGGTCTGCCCGATCACGACGTTGCCATCCTTGAGGAACGGCGGCGCGAACGGGGGCTGGACCGCCTTGGTGTCCTTCAGATGGCGCATCAATGCGGGCACGCCCTGCCCCGCCGCCTCGTCGCCGCGGGCCACATCGGTGTACGGCGCACCCGCCGCCTCCAGCGCCAACCGCACGAATTCGCCTCGACCCTGAATGGTCGGCCAGTAATGAAGTTCATATGCCATGGACCGGACTGTAGCGGTCAACGCCTTGCATTCCGCTGCCCTGCCCTCAGATCGGCATTTCTCGCCTCTTACCCACAACGCACCGAAGGAGTTACCCGCATGGGCCTGTTCGACATGTTCAAGACCGACACCGGCGACAAGATGACGCCGCACCTGGCGTTCACCACCTCGCTGATCTACATGATGAGCGCGGACGGCGAGATGGACGCCGAGGAGGTCGGGCACCTGCTGTCCGTGCTGGGCGGTCAGGACGACGGCAAGGGCACGATCGGCGTCGGCGCGCAAAACCAGGCGCTGCTGGACTCGGCGCTGCGCTACCGCCGCAAGAACTCGCTGGACACCTTCCTGACCGAGTCCACCCCGCTGCTCAGCGACGCGCAGAAGATGTGCATCCTGTGCAACCTGATCGACTCGTCGCTGGCAGATGGCCAGCCGGAGCGCGAGGAGCAGGAGATGTTCGCCAAGTTCCTGAAGGCGTTCAACATCACCGAGGAGCGTTTCCGGCCGTTCTTCGAGGTGATCGTGCTCAAGAGCGACCGCACGGTGTTCACCAGCCAGACGCACCCGAAGAACCAGCCGGGCTACCAGGTCAAGCTCTCCCTGGCCTGATCCGGCCCTGATCGCCACCCGCCACTGCACCAGCGAGGCGGTCGAAGCCACGATCGACCGCGTGCGCACCCGCATGGCCGACGGACGGCGCAGGTGTGGCCGTATCTCGCGCTGGCGCTGTCCGAGCCTCGGTTGCAGCGGATGCTGGCCGGGGTGGTGAACCGGCAGGTGCGCTGTGTCCTGATCGACCCGTATGCGAACGCGTTCAACAAGGGCCAGGAGGGCAGCCAGTGGGCCGACGACTGCACGGCGATGCGGACTGGACGCGCGCGATGTGGCTGGTGCTGCAGACGCTGCGCGAGCAGCAGCGCCGCGATGGACCAGGCCTCTACCGCTTCGGTCTTGCCGATCAGCCCGAGTGCGTCGTTCCACACCGGCAGCGCCCGCTCGATGCGCACGCCCATTGCGCAATTCGAAACCCGGCTGGTCCACCTGCGCATGCACCGCCTGCCCGCGCAGCGTGTGGGCGTTATCGTCGAACACTTGGTCCGAGGAAAGTTCTCGTTGGTCAGCAGTCGCGGAGGCGCCGAAGCAGCCTCCCAAGCCTCATGTTCCGCCCCACTCACGTCGCCGCCCGGTGGTCGAACGTCAGATAGGACTCTTCCCGCAGCAGCGCTGTGGTGTAGGCCAGCGCCGCCAGGATGTCGTCGCGGCCGAGCTGTGGGTAGGACTCCAGCAGCATCTCGTGCGTCCAGCCCTGCGCCAGCCAGCCGAGGATCAACTCGACCGACAGGCGCGTGCCGCGCACGACCGGCTTGCCGCGCAGGATCTCGGGATCGCTCACGATGCGTTCACGCCAGTCGCTCATGGGTCAGGCCCTCCGGATCAGACGGACCCCGGCCCTGCCACGACGCTTTCGCCCACTGCCAGCGCCTGTCCGTCGAACGTGACTGAGTATGCGCCGAAGTCTCGCGCAGGCGTTCCGGGCGCGGCAGGCGTCACGGTCAGCCGATAGAACAGCGCATGCGCCGGAGCGTTGCCGAGTTAGCTGTCGTGCTCGGACATCCGTTCGAGTGCCTTGACCGTTTTCGGTCATGGCGCTTTTATTTCTGAACTACCTACCCGGCAGTGAATGAAAGCGTCCAGAAGTTGCGCGACCGCGGAACTTTCTGAGCTGCCTACCCGGCAGTGAATGCGACCAGCACCAGGCGCTTGTTCTCGATGACTTTCTGAACTGCCT
>JBEEMX010000342.1:0-4758 GCA_041192465.1 Pseudomonadota bacterium
GACGATGCGTTCCAGCACCTGCGCTTCGCGGGTCGTCAGGCGCGACAGCAGGGCGTCGCGGCTGGCTTGTTCCTGGTGGGTCGAGAAAGCGGAACGGGCGCGGTCCAGCATGCGCTCGACGAGGCCGACCAGTTCCTCTTCCTTGAAGGGCTTCTCGATGAAGTCCTCGGCGCCCTTCTTCATCGTCGTCACCGCCATCGGCACGTCGCCGTGGCCGGTGATGAACACGATGGGCAGGGGGCTCTTGCGCTCCAGCAGCCGGTCCTGCAGCTCCAGCCCGCTCATGCCATCCATGCGGATGTCGGCGACCAGACAGGCCACCTCGCGCGGATCGAACCGGGACAGGAATGCCTCGGCCGAGTCGAAGCACTTGACGCGGTAGTCCTTGCCTTCGAGCAACCACTGCAGCGAATCGCGCACTGCTTCGTCGTCATCGACGACGTAGACGGTGCCTTTTTTGGGGATCAGGCTCATGCGTGTTCAGTGGGTTTCGGAGGGTTTGGAGGAACGACGGGCAGCATGAAGGAGAAACGGCAACCCGTGATGCTCTCGGCATTGTAGAGGTTCTCCGCCTTGATCCGCCCCTGGTGAGACTCGATGATCGAGCGGCACAGCGACAGCCCGATGCCCATGCCGTCGGCCTTGGTGGAGAAGAAGGCTTCGTACAGGCGCTGGCTCACATCCTCTTTCAGACCGGGTCCGGCGTCGGTCACGCTGAACTCGATCACGCCGCCCATTTCCGGCGTATGGCGGGGGACGA
The DNA here is from genome assembly GCA_041192465.1 of Pseudomonadota bacterium. Taxonomy (GTDB): domain Bacteria; phylum Pseudomonadota; class Gammaproteobacteria; order Burkholderiales; family Burkholderiaceae_C; genus Sphaerotilus. The sequence goes on from JBEEMX010000342.1 coordinate 761, forward strand.
CACGCAGCTCGATCGTGCGCCGCTTCGGGGACATCTGGGCGTTGTCGATGGCCTCGGCGGCGTTCTTCAGCAGGTTGAGCAGCACCTGCTCGATCAGGATCGGATCGACCTGCAGCACCGGCAGCCGCTGCGCCACATAGCTGTGGATCGCCACGTTGCGCCGGCGCAGCTCCAGCCCGGCCAGCTCCAGCGTGTCGTCCACGATGTCGGCGGCGCGGGTGGGCTGGCGCTGCGGCTCGCTGCGTTTCACGAACTGGCGGATGCGGTGGATGATCTGGCCGGCGCGCTGGGCCTGCTTCGAGGTCTTCTCCAGTGCGGAGACGAGATCCTCCTCTTTCAAGGTACCCGCGCGCAGCCGCGTCAGCATGCCGCTGCAGTAGTTGTTGATGGCGGCCAGTGGCTGGTTCAGTTCGTGTGCGACTGAGGAGGCCATCTCGCCCATCGTCACCAGCCGGCTGGTCGCCTGGGCACGTTCGATCTGGTGGGCAGTCTGCTCCTCCATGCGGCGGCGGGCGGTGATGTCGGTGGCGATGAGCATCTGCGCCAGCCTGCCGTCGGTCCATTGCAGGTAGCGCGGGCGGGCATCGAACCACTTCTGTTGCAGGTCGCTGAATACCTCGCGCGCATCGGCGCTGGAGTCATCCATCTCGGCGGTGGGCAGGCCGCCCATGCCATCCACGGCGTCGCCGAGTTCGTCCACCGATTTGGGCGGGCGCCCGGCCAGCAGCGTGTGCCAGTGCGCGTCGCCACCAAACCAGAGCCGGTAGGTGCGGTTGGCGAACAGCAGCTCACCCGTCTGCACCGAGAGCACCGACACGGCCGCATCCAGCCCTTCGAGCACGGTGGTGAAGCGTTCGTGCGAGGCGGTGAGCTGATCGCGGATGCGCTTGGCCTCGGTGATGTTGGTCATCGAGGTCATCCAGCCGGTCTGGTGGCCGCGGGGGTCGATCAGTGGCGAGACGTACATGCGGGCGTCGAACTGCGTGCCGTCCTTGCGCTGCACGCGCACCTCGATCCCGCCGGCAGGGCTGCGGCCCGCGAGTTCTTGTTGCAGCAGCCGCGAGCTTTCCTCCATGCGCTCGGGCGGCCAGTGCGGAAACGGTGGCAGCCGGCCGATCAGCTCCGCCTCGGTGAAGCCGGTCATCGCGCAGAAGGCGGGATTGACGTAGGTGATGCGGCCGTCCTTGTCCATGGCGCGCATCCCCGTGAGCATCGAGTTCTCCATCGCGCGGCGGAAGTTGGTCTCCTGCACCAGCGCGCCCTGGATCTGCAGCCGCCGGCGCATGTGGCGCCAAGTGCCGAACAGCATCCACAGTGTCAGCGCCGACAAGGCCAGCACCATCCAGAACAGCGTGTTGCCGACGAGACCCACGGAGGTGCGGTAACCCTCGCCGCGCAGGGTCACGCCGTGGTCCACTGGTGCGAACGGCACGGTGTAGGTCAGTCCCGGGCTGGGGCGGCCGGGCCGGCCGCTCACGGTGCTGACCATCACTTCGTCGTTGGCATCCAGCAGCGAGATGACGCGGCGCCGTGAAACATCGGCTGGCACGAAGTAGCGCAACAGCGAATCAATGGCGTATTCGGCCACCAGCGTGCCGGCGAAGTTTCCGTGGTCGATCAGCGGTACGTGGACCTGGAAGACGATCAGGCGGTCCGCGTGCCGGAACGGGCGCGAGTACACCGGCAGGCGCGTTTCGCTTGCGTCGATGAATGCATTCAGTGTGGCGCGCTGGCGCGGCTCGTCGGTCTGGTCGTTGGTGCCAGGCGTGCCCAGCCGTGGCATGGCGGCCACCAGATCGGGTGAGACGTGACGCGCCACGACCTGCCGGTTCTGGGCCAGCCACGTCAGGCTGACAATCTCCGGGCGCTCGCGCACGAGGGCCTCGGCCTGGCCAAGCAACTGCTCGCGGTCGATGGTGCGCGTGACCACCTCGCGCGCCATCCGAACGAGCTGCTCCTGGTTGTCGATCAGGCGCAGCCGGATTTGCTGCTGCACCAGCTCGGCGTCACGCTTGACGGAGTCGAGTTCGCGGTCGATTTCCTCCGTCCGCAGGTACCAGAACGCCGCGATGATGGCCGCCAGAAACAGCAGCACCGACAGCAGGGGTGCCAGCGTTGCCATGCGATCCTGACGCGACGGTGACTGGCGGCGCCACCAGGACCACAGGCGCCGCAGCGGTCGGGATCGGCCGCCCAGCGCGGGCGGTTGGTTGGGGAGGGACAGAGGCATCCGGGAATTATCGTTGCGGCCAGCCCAGGGCTGAATCGCTGTAAACGCCCTCATGTGTTTCACATAATGAAAACGTCACGCGCCATTTGAAATACCTCGCCCGATGTGCGAGACTTCCGCCCCATACCCCGATGGAGGGGTGCGCCTGACCGCCGATGCACGCCGATTCCGATGGGACTCGACGGTCTATCCCTGACGCTGCAGCACGAGGAGACACCATGTCTGCAATCCCCCAAGGCCAGCCCGGTGCTGCCAATCCCGATTCCGATCCCCAGGAAACCCGCGAGTGGATGGACGCGCTGTCGGCCGTCATCCAGGCCGAAGGTGGCGAGCGCGCCCACGAGTTGCTGGAGCAACTGCTGGAGCATGCCCGCCAGAACAGCATCGACATGCCGTTCTCGGCCAACACCGGCTATGTGAACACCATCTCGACCGACCAGGAAGAGCGTTGCCCCGGCAACATCGAGATCGAAGAGCGCCTGCGTGCCTACATGCGCTGGAACGCGATGGCGATGGTCGTGAAGGCCAACCGCCACAACCCGGAAGACGGCGGCGACCTCGGCGGCCACATCGGCTCCTTCGCCTCGCTGGCCCACATGTTCGGTGCCGGCTTCAACCACTTCTGGCACGCCGAGAGCGAGAACCACGGCGGTGACTGCCTCTATATCCAGGGCCACGTTTCGCCCGGCGTCTATGCGCGTGCCTACCTCGAAGGCCGCCTGACCGAAGAGCAACTGCTGAATTTCCGCCAGGAAGTCGATGGCAAGGGCCTCTCCAGCTACCCGCACCCGAAGCTGATGCCCGAGTTCTGGCAGTTCCCGACCGTCTCGATGGGCCTCGGCCCGCTGATGGCGATCTACCAGGCGCGCTTCCTGAAGTACCTGCACGCCCGCGGCATCGCCAACACTGAAAACCGCAAGGTCTGGGTCTTCTGCGGCGACGGTGAAATGGACGAGGTCGAGTCGCTCGGCGCGATCGGCCTTGCGGCGCGCGAGAACCTCGACAACCTCGTCTTCGTCATCAACTGCAACCTGCAGCGCCTGGACGGTCCGGTGCGCGGCAACGGCAAGATCGTCCAGGAACTCGAAGGCGAGTTCCGTGGCGCTGGCTGGAACGTCATCAAGCTCTTGTGGGGCAGCGAGTGGGATGCCCTGCTGGCCCGCGACAAGGACGGTGCGCTGCGCAAGCTGATGATGGACACGCTGGACGGCGACTACCAGGCATTCAAGGCCAACGACGGCGCCTATGTCCGCAAGCACTTCTTCGGCCGTGATCCCCGCACGCTGGAGATGGTCGCCAAGATGTCCGACGACGACATCTGGAACCTGAAGCGCGGCGGCCATGACCCGCAGAAGGTCTACGCGGCCTACCACCAGGCCGTGAACCACAAGGGCCAGCCGACGGTACTGCTGATCAAGACCGTCAAGGGCTTCGGCATGGGCAAGGTCGGCGAGGGCAAGAACACCGTCCACCAGACCAAGAAGCTGATCGACGAGGACATCAAGGCGTTCCGCGACCGCTTCAACATCCCGGTGCCGGACAGCGAGCTGGCGAACATCCCGTTCTACAAGCCGGCCGACGACACCCCGGAAATGCAGTACCTGCACGCCCGCCGCAAGGCGCTGGGCGGCTACCTGCCGCACCGCCGCACCAAGGCCGACGAGCACTTCACCGTGCCCTCGCTGGAGACCTTCAAGGCCGTGATCGAGCCGACCGCCGAAGGCCGCGAGATCTCGACCACCCAGGCGTATGTCCGCTTCCTGACGCA
>JBEEMX010000343.1:0-4357 GCA_041192465.1 Pseudomonadota bacterium
TGTGCATCGACGACATCCCCGCCCTGAAGCGCGACCCGGCGCGTTACCTCGGCTTCGTCGAGGTCCACATCGAACAAGGCCCGGTGCTGGCCGAATGTGACCTGCCGCTGGGCGTGGTCACGTCGATCAACGGCAGCGTGCGCTTCGTCGGCGAGGTCACCGGCATGGCCAGCCACGCCGGCACGACGCCGATGGACCGCCGCCGCGACGCTGCGCTGGCGGTGGCCGAGCTGGCGCTGGTCGTCGAGCGGCGGGCCGCGTCGGTGCCGCATGTGGTCGGCACGGTCGGCATCCTCGAAGTGCCGAATGGCTCGATCAACGTCGTGCCCGGCCGCTGCCGCTTCAGCCTCGATATCCGGGCGACGACCGATGCGGCGCGCGATGCCTGCCTGCACGACGTGCGCACCGAGCTGGCGGCGATCTGCCAGCGGCGCGGCGTGTCGGTGACGCTCGACGAGACGATGCGCGCCTCGGCTGCGCCGAGCGATCCGGCGTGGCAGACACGCTGGGAACGGGCCGTGGCCGCGACCGGCCTGCCCGTGCATCGCCTGCCCAGCGGCGCTGGCCACGACGCGATGAAGCTGCACGAGGTCATGCTGCAGGCCATGCTCTTCGTGCGCGGCCTGAACAGCGGCATCAGCCACAACCCGCTCGAATCCACCACCAACGACGACACCGAACTGGCCGTGCGCGCCTTCGCCGACCTGCTCGAACAACTGCACACGGAGCACTCCGCATGACCACCGCCGCCCCCGATCGTTTCACGCAGCTCGACGCCTGGATCGACGCGCATTTCGACGACGAAGTGCGCTTCCTGCAGGCACTGGTGCAGGTGCCCACCGACACGCCGCCCGGCAACAATGCCCCGCACGCCGAACGCACCGCCGAACTGCTGGCCGGCTTCGGCTTCGACGCGGAACAGCACGCCGTGCCCGAACAGGAAGTGCGCGACTACGGCCTGGAGTCGATCACCAACCTGATCGTGCGCCGCGCCTACGACGCGGGCGGCCCGGTCATCGCGCTGAACGCCCACGGCGACGTGGTCCCGCCCGGCGAAGGCTGGACCCACGACCCCTACGGCGGCGAGATCGTGGACGGCAAGCTCTATGGCCGCGCCTCGGCGGTGAGCAAGTGCGACTTCGCGACCTTCACCTTCGCCACCCGCGCCATCGAGGCCCTGCGGGCACAAGGGCAGGTCGCGCTGAAGGGCGGGGTCGAGCTGCACTTCACCTACGACGAGGAATTCGGCGGCGAACTCGGCCCCGGCTGGTTGCTGAAACATGGCCTGACGAAACCGGATTACGAGATCGCCGCCGGCTTCAGCTACCAGATCGTCACGGCGCACAACGGCTGCCTGCAGATGGAGGTCACCGTCCACGGCGTGATGGCGCACGCGGCGATCCCCGAGAGCGGCGTCGATGCGCTGCAAGGCGCGGTGGCGATCCTGAATGCGCTCTACGCCGAGAACGCGCGCTACAAGGCGACGATCCGCTCGCAGGTGCCGGGCATCAGCTACCCGTACATCAATGTCGGCCTGATCCAGGGCGGCACCAACACCAACGTCATCCCCGGCAAGGTGGTGCTCAAGCTCGACCGCCGCATGATCCCTGAGGAGAACTCCGCCGAAGTCGAGGCCGATATCCGCCGCGTCATCCTTGAGGCCGCCGCGAGCCGGCCGGGCGTGTCGGTGGACATCCGCCGCATGCTGATGGCGCATGCGCTGCAACCGTTGCCGGGCAACCAGCCGCTGGTGGACGCGCTCTCGCGGCACGGTGAGGCGGTGTTCGGCGAGCCGATCCCCGTGTCCGGCACGCCGCTCTACACCGACGTGCGCCTGTACTGCGAGCGCGGCATTCCGGCGGTGATCTATGGGGCCGGGCCGCGCACGGTGCGCGAATCGAACGCCAAGCGGGCCGATGAACACCTCGTGCTGGAGGATCTGCGCCGGGCGACGAAGGTGGTGGGGCGGACCTTGCTGGAGATGCTCGGTCAGTGAGCCATTGACCGCCTTGCCTGACCTGCGGCGACGCGGCAAGGGCAAGGTGCTAGACGTTCGCGTGCTCGAAGGGGGCCAAGGCCGAGTCGGTCAGCGATGGCGTGTTCGGGTCGGTCGGCGTGAGCGGATGTCGTGGCGACTGCGAGGCGTTGCTTCGGCGCAGGCGCTGCTGGAGTTTGGCCCACAGCATCGGCAAGGTCAGGCGCCGGGAGAGCAACCGGGTGGTGACATCGGCCACGCGCATCCAGCCCCGGTAGGTTGCCGCCGCCGTGTCCGCGTGCGGGATGGCGGTGGCGAGGGCCAGCATCGGAAATCCCCGCCAGAGTCTGGGGCGCCACGCCACGGCCTGGTGCAGGTGGTGAATGGCGTCGTCACGGTGCCCGGCGGCCAGCGCCCGGTGGGCCACTTCCAGGCAGTAGTGGCGCCGCAGCAGTTGCAGTTCCGGATCGTGTCCGGTCTGCGCCCCAAAGTGGTCGTCGAAGCAGGACAGCTTGTTCAGCTCGAAACGGTATGCCCCTGCGCCCGTGGCCAGATGCGATTGCGCGAGCGTCTGGTTGCCGCCAGCCCGCTCGTACTTGATCGCCAGTGGCACTGCAATCAGGTGGGCGCGGAACGCCCGCGCCAGGATAGCGAAGTAGCGCAGGTCTTCGGCGCTGCGGTGCGCGGTGGAAAAGCGCCCGGCGGTGTCGATGGCGTGGCGCGTGCAGACGGTGGCCGGCAGCCAGTTGAGGTAACCCCAGCGCATGTGCGGCAGGGTGTGGCCGCTGTAGACCACTGCTTCGGTCAATCCCAGGCGCTGCAGGATGGGCTGGCCCCAGGCGCCGATCGGGTCTTTGCGGTCGTAGACCCGCAGGTAGTCGTCACCCTCGGCCTCGCCTGGAGGCAGCTCCAGGGCGCGCGAGCCAATGGCGCGGGCGAAGCCGAGGTAGATCCGGCCGATGTCGTGGCGGCTGTGGTGGATGGGGGGCGCGCCATCGCCCAGGTCTTCGTGGGATTCGGTGGCCACCCAGTGCGCCTGCGGATGGGTGCGCAAGAAGGCGGTGGTCAGCGCCAGGAACTCGGGCCGCCAGGCATCGTCCGAGTCCATGAACGCCACATAGCGCCCTTGCGCCGCGTCCAGCCCAGTGTTGCGGGCTGCGGCCACGCCTTGGTTTGTTTGCGGGATGCAACGGATGCGGTGATCCAGCCCTTGCAGCCGTGCGGCTGTGCCATCGACCGACCCGTCATCGATGACCAGCAGCTCCCAGTCGGTGTGTGATTGCTGCAGGATGCTGGCAATGGCCCGGCCAATCACATCGACGCGGTTGTATGTTGGCAGGATGATCGAGACTTCTGGCACAGTGAAATTCCCCAGGAGTGAATGGAATCAAAACGTTCCATTGTCTGTTCCCTGTGAATTCATGATAGCGAGCTGCATTCCTGTGGTGCTGCATTTCGCAGCCACTGCCACCTGAGCGGGTGGGGTACTTGCGCAGTTCCGGCCGGTGACCTGTGGCCGCCTCAGCGTCCCCCTGACACGTCCAGCACCGTCCCCGTGATGTACGACGCCTCGGCCGACAGCAGCCACAACACCGCCCGCGCCACCTCATCGGGATGCCCGCCACGCTGCATCGGCACGCCGGCCTTGAGCCGCTCGACCCGCCCCGGTTCGCCGCTGCTGGCGTGGATCTCGGTCTCGATCAACCCCGGGCGACCGCGTTGACGCGGATGCCCTCGGCGGCCACCTCACGCGCCAGGCCAATGGTGAAGCTGTCGATGGCGCCCTTGGACGCCGCGTAATCGACGAACTCGCCCGGTGACCCCAGCCGTGCGGCCCGCGACGACAGGTTGACGATGGCACCGCCCGTGCCACCCGCGGCGGTGATCTGTGCCACCAGCGCGTCGGCCAGATCACCGCGGCTGCCGCCGGTGACAAGGAGGATGGAGGGGGGAGTTTGGTCGGTGTGCATGCCGGAAAGTATCGACCCGATCGCTACACTGCGGCGAACCCTTCGTCATCGTCATCTTCATTGCAGGAGACAACCCCCATGAAAACCCGCGCCGCCGTCGCCTGGCAAGCAGGCCAGCCCCTGACCATCGAAACCGTGGACCTCGAAGGGCCGAAGTTCGGCGAGGTGCTCGTCGAGATCAAGGCCACCGGGATCTGCCACACCGACTACTACACGCTGTCGGGCGCCGACCCGGAAGGGCTGTTCCCGGCGATCCTCGGCCATGAAGGCGCGGGTGTCGTTGTCGATGTCGGCCCCGGTGTCACCTCGCTGTGCAAGGACGACCACGTCATCCCGCTCTACACGCCCGAGTGCCGCCAGTGCAAGTTCTGCCTCTCGCGCAAGACCAACCTGTGCCAGCTCATCCGGGGCA
>JBEEMX010000344.1:0-4308 GCA_041192465.1 Pseudomonadota bacterium
CTGCTGGCGGGGCTGCCGATGGACGTGCCGGGTGCGACGATCAACCGGCTGTGCGGCTCGGGCATGGACGCGGTAGGCACTGCCGCACGGGCCATCCGCGCGGGCGAGGCCGGCCTGATGATCGCGGGCGGCGTGGAGAGCATGAGCCGTGCCCCGTTCGTGATGCCCAAGGCCGAATCCGCCTTCAGCCGCAACAACGCGGTGTACGACACCACGATCGGCTGGCGCTTCGTCAACAAGCTGATGAAGGCGCAGTACGGCGTGGACTCGATGCCTGAGACGGCCGAGAACGTCGCCACCGAGTTCCGCATCGAGCGCGAGGCGCAGGACCGCATGGCGCTGCGCTCGCAGCAGAACGCGGTGAAGGCGCAGCAGGCGGGTGTCTTCGACAGCGAGATCACCCCGGTCAGCATCGCGCAGAAGAAGGGCGATCCGGTGCTGGTGACCAAGGACGAGCACCCGCGAGACACGAGCCTGGAATCGCTGGCCAAGCTCAAGGGCGTGGTGCGGCCGGACGGCACGGTGACGGCGGGCAATGCGTCGGGTGTCAATGACGGTGCCTGTGCGCTGCTGTTGGCCGACGAAGCGAACGCGGCCCGGTACGGCCTGACGCCGCGTGCCCGCGTGGTGGGCATGGCGACGGCCGGACTCGCGCCGCGGATCATGGGCTTCGGCCCGGCGCCAGCCACGCGCAAGGTGCTGGCGCTGACCGGCCTGACGCTGGCGCAGATGGACGTGATCGAGCTGAACGAGGCGTTCGCTGCGCAGGGGCTGGCGGTGCTGCGCGATCTGGGACTGGCGGACGACGACGCGCGGGTCAATCCGAACGGCGGTGCCATCGCACTCGGCCACCCGCTGGGGGCGAGCGGGGCACGGCTGGTGACGACGGCGGTGAACCAGTTGCACCGGATCGGCGGGCGTTACGCGCTCTGCACGATGTGCATCGGGGTGGGGCAGGGGATCGCGCTCGTCGTCGAGCGCGTCTGAGCCGCCGCGTCAGTAGTGCGGCGGCAGTTCGTCGCGCAGACTGCGGAAGGCCGGCACGCCGCTGTCGGCACCACTGTTCTGGCGCAACTGGCTGACCTCGCGGGCGAGGGCGTCAAGCTGTTGCTGCTGGCGGATGATGATCTGGTTGAGCTGATCGACCAGGTCTTCGGTGAAGCTGGACTTGATTTCCAGGTCGATCAGACGCTGGGCAATGTCGTGGTCCAGGGAGTGGGGCTGTGGATGTTCCATGCCGCCATTGGACGACAGATCCGCCGCCGGACTCCCGTGCCGAGCGACGGACCGTTTTCAGATCACTTCACTTTTTGCGGCGCACCGGAGGCGCCGCCGCGGTGATCGTCGGGGGCGCAGCGCCGGCCGGCAGTGGCTTGGGCTGCACCTTCTTGGGCTTCTTGACCTCCTTGTTGCCGTTCTGACTTTTCGACATGGCAGTTCCTTGTGGGGTGGAGGTGCGGACCAGTATGGACCTGATCGGCGCGGTGGTTCAGCTTTCCGGGGGATCGGTCGAAGAGCTGTCCATGCTGCCCCTTTCGCTCCACTGTCGGCCGCGCGCTGTGCTGGCACTCGCCCTGCTCACGGCCACCGTGCAGGCAGCCATGCCCATTCCAGCGGATGCGCCGGGACTCGTCCTCGCCGACCACGGCGCGCAGATCCTTGATCCATACACGGGTCTGGCATGGTCGCGCTGCGTGGAGGGCATGCACTGGGACGGCAAGACCAGGATCTGTACCGGCCAGCCCGTGCGTGTCAGCCACGCCCAGGCGCTGGCGCTGGCGGTGGCGCGCAAGGCCGCGGACGGCTTTGCCTGGCGCCTGCCGCGGGTTGCCGAGCTGCAGCGGCTGATGCACCGCACAAGGTCGGGTCCGGCGCTGGATCCGGTGCTGTTTCCCGCCGCACCCGCCGAGAACCACTGGGCGATGACGGCCAGCATCGACACGCACATCAGCCCGGTCAACCAGTACAACTACGCCAACATCCAGCGCGGCCGCACCGACAAGAACAGCACCCAGTTGTCGTTTCTCCACGGCTGGGCGGTGAATCCGGCCACCGGCGAGGCGCGCGGGGACGTGCTCAAGCGCACCGAACTGCCGGTGCGGCTGGTCTGGGTGCCGCAGAACTGACATCATGGCGGCGTCTCCAGGAGCCGATTTCGATGAGCCTCTACGCCTTCCCTCCCGAACCCCAGGTCGCCGTCCCCGTGGCTGGCCGCGACACGCTGTTTCCGGTGCGCCGCCTCTACTGCGTCGGCCGCAACTACGCCGCCCACGCCCGCGAGATGGGCTTCGATCCCGACCGCGAGCCGCCGTTCTTCTTCTGCAAGCCCGACAACAGCCTCGTCGTCGCACCGCCGGGGCAGACGGTCGAGTTCCCCTATCCACAGCAGTCGACCAACGTCCACCACGAGATCGAGCTGGTCGTGGCGATCGGGCAGGGCGGGCGCGACATCCCGGTCGAGCAGGCGCTGGCCCATGTCTACGGCTATGCGGTCGGGCTGGACATGACCCGGCGCGACCTGCAGTTCAAGATGCGCGACAAGGGCCGGCCGTGGGAGCTGGGCAAGGCGTTCGACCACTCGGCGCCCATCGGCTGGATCCACGCCGCCGAGGACATTGGCCACCCGGCGTCGGGCGCGGTCTGGTTGCAGGTGGATGGTGCCGACCGCCAGCGCAGCGACATCAACGCCCTGATCTGGTCGGTGCCCGAGGTGATCGCCAACCTCTCGACCTACTTCGAGTTGCAGCCCGGTGACCTGGTCTACACCGGCACGCCCGAAGGCGTCGGCCCGGTCGTGTGCGGTCAGGTGATGCGCGGTGGCATCGACGGGCTGGGCGAGATCAGGGTGCGCGTGGTCTGAGGCGCAGTGCTCAGACGCCGACCGTCAGCGTCGCCGCGAAGCCGCTGGTGGCGTTGCCGGTGACGCTGGCGATCTGGCCCACGCCGGCGTTGTCGCTGAACACGTTGTCGCTGGTCAGCGCGATGGCGTTGAAGTTCGAGACGCTGGCCGAGTAGCCGCTGACCACGCCGTAGACCTGCGCACACGCCGACGAAGGCAAGGCAAGCTGCGAGGTCCGCACGTCGCTGTTGCCGCTGGTGGCGGTGGCCAGGCTGGTGAAGATCTCGAAGTGCATGTGCGGCCAGCGCCCGCTGTAGCAGCCGGGGAAGATGGTGGTGAAGGTGACTTGGCCGTTCGCGTCCGCCACCTGGACGCCGCGCAGGTAGTTCTGTGCCGTGATGCCCGAGGAGTAGAGCGAGTAGCCGCCGTCGGCCGTGCAGTGCCACAGGTAGACCGCGTAGCCGGCCAGATCGGCGCACGCCGCGGCGGTGTTCACCAGCCGCAGTGTCACCGTCAGCGGCACGCCACTGGCCGTGCCGCTCAGGCCGTTGAAGCTGCTGCGGAGGTCGCTGCGCACGATGCCGCTCTGCGTCAGCACGTTGACCACGCCGCTGCCGTTGGAGTTGGTGCCGTCGCCGGGGTAGGGGCCTGCGGTTTCACCGGGGATGGCGGAGCAGGACGAAACTGCGCCCGTGCCTGTGGTGGTGCCCGTGGTGGTCCCGGTCGTTCCGGTCGTGGTGGTTCCCGTGGTGGCGGCGGTGGCTGTGTCCCCGCCACCGCAGCCGATCAGCGGCAACGCGCCCGCTGCCATGCCCCCCAGCATCCGCAGCGCGCGCCGGCGCTGTGCGAGGCGGGCGAGGTCCATGTGTTCGAGGTCGTGGCGGAGGCCGTGCGGGTGGTGTGCCATGGCTTGGATGCAGGTCAATGTGGGGAGGTGGGTTTTCGCATTTCCACGTTGCTGGTGTATCAAGACCCTGTGTCGAAGTTCACGGCCTTGAAACGAATCAGAACCGCGTCTCTGCCCCTGGCGTGCGCATGCGCTGGTAGATCTCGCGGGCGTGCTGCACCCAGCCGTGGGTGGCCCAGCGGTGGAAGAGGATGGTGCCGCGGATCCACTCGTCTGCGGCGTAGGCGATGAAGATGCCCGGCAGGCCGAAGTAGCGGCTCAGCACCACCGAGCCCACGCCCAGCACCAGGATCAGTGACGCCATGCTCGCCGCCACTGGATACACCACGTCGCCGGTGGCCCGCAGTGCGCCCAGCACGACGATGTTGGCGACGCGCCCGGTCTCCAGCGCGAAGGCGATCCACAGCAGTTGCTGCGCCGCCTCGATGATCTCCGGGTCGCGGGTGAAGGCGCGCATCAGCCACGGTGCGCCCGACGCCGCCAGCAATGCGAGTGCGCCCGAAGCCAGCATCCCGTTGCGCAGGCCCTTGCGCACGAGCTGGTGTGCGGTGCGGAACTCGCC
>JBEEMX010000345.1:0-8263 GCA_041192465.1 Pseudomonadota bacterium
CTACGACCAGCAGGGGGGCCAGTCGCAGGACTGGTACTGAGCATGCGCAGCGCACCCTACACCATGGGCCAGGCCCCGGCAGGGACCGACCTCTCGACCCAGCAGTGCCGGTCTGGCATCTGCACGGTCGAGGTGCCAGACATCGGCACGACCGGCGGCGGGTACGCCCCGCCCATGGAGCCGCCCCCGCCCAAGCCCATCGACCACCCCGACATCCCCCAGCTGGGCGTGCGCGGCGACGTGCAGACCTACGGCATCCCCCAGCGCGCAGCCCCGCCCGCCGTCGACACCGGCTGGACCAGCCGCTGCGCGAACGGCATGTGCGCCGACACCACCAGCACCGCCAGCATCGACGGGCACAACACCAGCTACATCGGGCCGGGCAAGACGGTCAACCACAACGTGGTCCCCGCCGACACCTTCGCCGCCCGCCGGATCTTCGAGGCGGGCAACCGCGCCGTGGGCTACCACGCACAGCGCGACCTCGGCACCATCAACCGGGACTGGGACACCCAGGGCATCCAGTCCCTGCGCCAGTCGCCCGAGTTCTCCGGCTACGTTGACCACCTGCGCCCCCTCTTCGGCGACGCCGCCGAGGCCGTCGCCACCCGCAACATGAGCGGGGCGGAAGGGATGCAGGGCGGGTATGCGAACAGCGCGCACTTCGCGCCCGACAACCTGGCCCGCCAGCAGGCCGCGCAGACAGCGCAGACCAGCGCCATGCAGAACCGCGAGTCGACCAAGCTGTTCGACATGCTCGGCGTCGACCCGTCCGCCTTCGACAACCAGGCCATCGGCTTCGAGGACCGGGGCTCGCCGTTCCTCCATCAGCAGCAGGCCGACGGCAGCTTCGCCTCCGCCGACTCGCCGGTGGGCCTGACGCGCGGCGACTACGGCGCGCTGGCCCAGGGCACCAACTCCCTCACGCCCGCCTACTCCGCCTACCTGAGCGGCGAGCGGGCGGCCAACGCCAAGGCATCGCTGGAGACCGGCAAGCAGATCGGCAGCGGGCAGCGGGCCATGATTCGCAAGGCCGGGCAGGTCGAGGCGGCCGGCATCCGTGCCGACGCATCCATCGCCAACAACGCCGCGCGTCTGAACGCGCCAGGCAAGGCCAGCGTCGGCAGTCGTCAGCGCAGCGCCGCCGACCAGATGGCCATCGACAAGGCCAAGGAAGAACAGAAGCGCCTGACCATCGCCGCAGGCATCAAGGCCAAGTCGGATGCCAAGAAGGCTGAAGCGTCCTCGGGCGTGGCGTTCTGATGCCGTCCTTCTACGACACCCTGGACCCGGCCGTCCGTCAGCAGATGGACGCGTACCGGCCCACGCTGGACTCGACCGCCGACCAGTACGGCGTGCCGCGCGACTTCGTCTACGGCACCATCAACCGGGAGTCCAGCGGCAACCCTGCCGCCATCGGCGACCACGGCGTGGCGCGCGGACCCTGGCAGGTGCAGACGCCGTACATGCAGGACTGGCTCGGCGCAGGGCCGGACGTGCGGCACGACCCCGTCAAGTCCACCGAGCGCATCATGCCCGCGTTCAGGAAGAACCTGGACAAGGCGGGCGGCGACTGGGGACTGGCCACCATCGGCTACATGCAGGGCGTGGGCTCCGACGAGTACAAGCGCATCAAGGACGGCGAAGACCCGGGCCGCGTGCTGTCCAAGAAGCAGTGGGTGCTCGCCGCCTACAACTCCATGCGCAGCAACCAGGGCCGCGCCGGTGTCGCGCTCCCCCACAAGGAGCCCGGCGCCCCAAAGCCGGCCCCCACCCAGCCGACCGGCCAGCCCCAGCAGCCCATGATGGCCGCCGGTGGCGGCATCCCTGCGCTGGGCATCCCCGCCCAGCCACGACAAGACCCCATGTACGGCGTCGTGCAGGGTCCGAACCCGCACTGGATTCGACAGGGGCCACGGGGGTAAACTCAAGGCTCCCGCAGGAGCCACCCCCATGCCCATCGTTTACAACCAGCCCGGCGTCCCCGTCGCGAACAACGCCATCGACGACGCGCGCACGACGCCCGAGATCGAACGGCAGACTGCGATGCAGGCGTACTATGCCGAGCAGGAACGCCGCATGGCCGAGCAGGCCGCCGCAGCGGAGGCCGAGCGGCAGCGGCTCGCCGCCCAGGTGCCCGTGACCCAGCCCGGCGCACCCGCACCCGCAGCGGCAGCACCTGCTGCACCGGCGGCACCAGTGGCTGGGCGGGGGGACGGGTTCGTTGACCCCCGACTGCAGCCTCAGGGCCAGGTCGCCCCGACCACCACCGGCCCCGAGCCCGGCACCTTCCCAGCCTGGCTCCAGACCCAGGAGATGTACCCGAACGTCCGCACGCTGGAGGACTTCAAGAAGGCCCCGCCGCGCATCAAGCAGGAAATGGTGGATGCTGGTCTCAGTGACCGCCTGCAGGACAAGAGCATCACACGGGAGAACGCACGGCTGCTGAAGACCGAGGCATACCGGAACTACATCAATGTCGACCAGGGGAAGCCGGAGAAGGAAAGCTCGGGGCTGCTGGGGGGCGCGGCGGACATCGGCCTCGAAGTCGTGGCTGGGCTGGGCCAGGGGGTCAAGTCCATCTCCGACCTCATCAACCCCCGCGGCGGCATGTCCACCTACATGCAGGGCCAGCTCGCCGAGATTGCCAGCGCCAAGTCGCCGAACGCCCAGCGCGACACAGCGTGGCTCGATGCCCGCCTGAAGGAAGCGACGGCGCGCGGCGCTACCGCCGAGGCGTTCAAGGCATGGCTGACGGACGGCGTGGGCAACTCGCCCGCCGAGACCATGGCCAACCTCGCCGCGTCCTTCGCCCCCATGCTGGCGAGCGGCGGCGTCAAGGCGGTACAAGGCGCTCTCGGGTTTGCCCAGGGCGCGGGCGGCGTGCGCGGCCAGATCTACGACACGGCGTTGCAGGCGGCCCGGGGCAAGGCCCCGCTGGCCTCAGGCGAGAACGCCGCCGACGACCGGCTGACCCGCATGGGCACGGAGAACCTGGCAGCCGATGCCGCCAACCCGCTGAAGAGCATGACGACTGCCGGGCACATGCTGCTGGGCGGCGTGCTCGGTGCCGTCGAGAGTCTGACCGGCGTGCAGTCCATGCTCAAGCCGAGCCTCGGCATCAAGGCGCTGACGCAGACTTCGGAGCTGGCATCCGGCATCACCGCGCGTCTGGCCGAGAAGGCCGCCGCCGTGGCGTCCAAGGTTCCGGCCGGGGCGCTGGCCGTCCGGGTGCTGGGCTCCAAGCCTGCCGGTGCCGTTGGCCGCGCGACCGTGGCCGGGGCGGAGGAAGCAGTGCCCGAGTTCCTGCAGGGCTACCAGCAGCAGTACGCCGGCAACTCCGGCGCCGCCGACGCGGGCCTGCGCGACCCCAGCCAGAACTCCGAGGGCGCAGTGCTGAGCGGGCTGCAGGGCGCAGCACTCGGGTTCGGTGCCGGGGTTGGTCTGCACCCTGCGTTCGGTCGCGGGGCTCCGGCTCCGCGCGCTCCGCTGCCCAGCGTCCCGCCGACTGCCGGTGGGCAGGGCGAGCTGTTCCCCGGCTCGCCCGGTGGTCCTGGCCAAGTGCCGCCCGCCGAGGCCGCAGCCGGACCTCAGCCGCAGCCGGGGCAGATGAACCTGTTCCCCACCAATGACGCGCCCGGCCCGACCAGCGGCGTGCAGGGCAGCCTATTCCCCGCCGAGACCTCCTCTACCGCCACCCCGAACCAGCCTGCTGCCGCGACGGTTCACACCGCCGAGACCTGGGGTGCCCTCACCACCGGCGACCGCAAGGCGTACACCGCCCAGATGAAGGGCGAGCTGGCCCAGGCCAAGACCCTGGCCGAGGCCGAGGCCGTGAACCTGGACCGCCAAGGTGCCACCAGCACGTCGCCCCGCCCCGAGCTGGCCGCCTACGAGGCGCTGAAGCTGCAGTCCGAGAGCACCGCCAAGCTGGCCAAGAAGCAGGCCAGCGACGACGCCAAGGCCGAACGGCTCGGCCGCAAGGAAGCCGAGCGCCTGATGAAGGAGGAGGCCGTCGCCATCGCCAAGGACGGCACCGGGGCCACGGCCCCCCGCCCGTACAAGGCAGCCTACGACCGGCTCCTGTCCGACCAGGCGGCGGCCCGCAAGGGGGCAGCCAACGCCGCCGCGGTCGCCTCGCCCCAGCCCACGGCCAAGGAAATCAAGGCGCAGGTCGAGGCCGAGCACGACCTGCCGAAGAGCGTGGCCGACATGCTGTGGTCGGAGAAGGTGCCGGGCAAGCGCGACCCTGTGGACGCCGTTCACATCCTGAGCGAGATCGTGGATGACGAGAAGGCCACGCGCGACATCGCCGCCTGGCTGCACTCGGTCATGCCGGAGGGCACCATGGTCGAGCTGGGCTCCGTCAAGAACTCCAAGGGGCAGCTCGCACACGGAAAGTTCACCCCAGAGAAGGGCGGTCGCGTTGGTGCGGATGGCACCGTGTCTGCTGGCGCCCCCGCCACCATCACGCTCGACCTGAACAAGGGCATCAACCGCCAGACCATCATGCACGAGGCCACCCACGCCGTGACGGCTGGCGTGCTTCGGGGGGTGGAGGCAGACATGGCGGCGAACGCGGCAATGCCGGGGGTACCACCCGCCAACCAGCACACCCCCGACCAGCACGCAGCCTACGGCGCCATCTCCGAGCTGTGGTCCCGCCTCGGCACGCGCACAGCGGCGCCGTCACCCATCGACGTGCAGTCCCGGTTTCCGAATGCCTTCAAGGACGTTCACGAGTTTGTCTCCGAAGCCTTGTCTGACCACGAGTTCCAGGCGTACCTGAAGACCCAGGATGCGGGGGCACCCACTGGTGATGTTTCAGTCTGGGACCGGTTCAAGACCACGATTCGCAGCCTGCTCCGCATGCCTGTCAGCAAGGTGCCAAACAGTGCTTTCGAGGCGCTGCTTGACGCCACCTCCACACTGGTGCCAGGCCGGCGCGACATCCTGAATGCCGGTGGTGGTGACCCCGACTACGACCAGGACGCGCTGTTCCGCCTGGCGACCGACCCAGCCAAGACCCCCGCCCAGCGAAAGAAAGCCCTCGCCAAGGTCGCACGCCAAAAGCTGAAGGAACAGCACAACGAGGACTTCGTGTTCGCCCGCGCAGCCTCCGACGCCAAGGGGTCCGTGCGCGGCACCGCTGTCTGGAACAAGGAGACGCTGACCTACGACCTGACCTGGCACAACATGGACGGGCAGCTCATCACTGAGACCACCCCCGACGTGGACGATGCCAAGGCGTGGCTGCGCGACCAGGAGGGCGGCACCGGGCACGTCGAGGCCGTGCAGCAGAAGTCACAGGCAGCGGATGCCGAGCAGTCGCTGCGCCTGCGCGAGGCCACCAACGTGCTCGACACCATCGTGCCGGGCGTGGCCGACCTGAGCAAGAAACTCAACGACCTCATCGACAAGAGCCCCCTGGCCCGCGCCTATATCTCCGAGGATGCCGTCTACAACGTGGCCCGCACCCTGTCCGGCATGCACCAGACGTTCGGCAACAAGGCCCAGGCCCAGGACAAGGTGCTCGCCATGGTCGAGAAGTACCACGCCGACATGGCCGCCGACCCGACCAAGTACACCGACGGTCAGCGCGACCTCGTCGCCCGGCTGCGCCAGATGGTGGGCAGCGACGCCTCCATGCGGGCCAATGCCGCAGCCATCGCCCAGCGCACCAACGCAGGGTTCGGCACCGATGCCGAGGGCAAGCCCATCAAGTCGTGGGCAGACCACCGCAACGGTGTGCGCGACACCCGCAAGGCCCTGGTCAAGGCTGGTCTGCCAGCGCACGTCGCGTCGGACATCGCCTACGCCTACTCGGCCGCCCAGCGCAACGCCAACAACACGAAGCGCAGCCCCTACGACGCGCAGGGCAACAAGCGCGGGGGCGCGGACGGTGACATCGCCAGGTTCTCCTACACCACCGACGCAGGCGGCAACATCGTGGCCGACGGCACGCCGGGCGGCACGGTGGTGACCGGTGCCGACGCGCCGAGCAAGTACAAGGACGCGGTGATGAAGCAGTTCCCGCAGCATGCCGAGGGCATCAAGGCCCTGATCGACGGCATCGGCGCGGGCAACAAGCACGTCCTCGACTTCATGCACGTCAACGGCGCGCTCACCACCGGGGACTACCACGCGCTGCTGGACAACGACCTCTACCTGCCCATGCAGCAGACGGACAAGCGCGCGTCGGCCCGCATCAAGGGCGCGCTCGGCCGGACCAGCAAGGCCAAAGACCCCATGGCCCAGTGGATGGCCGTGTCGGACGCGCGCATCGACGCCGCCGCACGGGCCGGGATCATCCAGCAGATCGGCCGCGCCGTCCTGGCCATGCCCATGCCCAACCTGGCGCGGGTCAACCCGTCCAGCATCGAGGTCAAGCCGCACACCGCCAAGCAGTTCCTCGAAGCCGAGAGCGTGGCCGACATCCTCAAGCTGCAGAAGGTCGACTGGACCGGCGAGGACAGCGTCACGTTCCGCATCGGGCACGAAACCTTCCAGCTCCAGCTCGTCGACAAGCAGCTCCGCGACTCGCTCAAGCCGGGCGGGCCAGAGGCAGGGTCGGGTCACGAGCTGGCGCTGAACAGCGCACGCCGCATGACCTCGGCACTGGCGTTCATGAAGGTGGGCCTGAACCCTGGGTTCCTCGCGACGCAGGTGTTCTGGGATCCTATCGTCGCCATCTGGAACATGCAGGGGGCGTGGACCTCCGGCACCGGCGGGTCGAAGGTCGGAAACGTCGAGGCACTGCAGCTCTCCGCCAAGTTTGCAGGCAAGCTGATGTCATCGGCGTTCAACGGCGGGCTGCGGGACTCCTTCGGTCGGCAGTTCTCCGCGGGTCGCAGCAGCACCGACCCGGTACGCGCGCTCTACGACGCGCGTGGGGGCGGCATCCACATGGATGCCAAGCTGGAGCTGCCCGGCTCCGAGAACTCCTTCAAGTCCATGCTCGACCTGGTGCATGAGCGCAAGCTGGGCGCGGTGGCAGGGCGCGGGCTGCACAACTTCAAGCACGGCGTCGAGGGTATCGGCCACACCTGGTCTGACACCGTCCGGTTTGAGGCGTTCAAGGCATACCTTGAGCACCAGCACGGCGGCGCGTTCGCCAGTGCCCAGGCCATGGCCGCATACGCCAACGCCAACCCCGAGGTCATCAACACCGCAGTCACTGGCTCGAAGAACATCATCGCGAACTTCGAGCGCATGGGCGAAAGCTCCTGGTCCCGTGCCGTCCTTCCCTTCTTCAACGCGGGCATGACCGGCACCACCCAGGTGCTGCCCCAGATTCTGTCCAGCAAGTACGGCTGGAGCATGATGATGGGCATGACCGGGTTGGCCACGCTGGCCGCCATGGCTGCGCTGGCAGACCCCGACGACGTGGACGCCGACGGCGAGTCGAAGTACCTGTCCAAGCCCGGCTCGCTCAAGTCCATCAAGATCGGCGGGTTCACCCTGCCGGTCCCGCCCGAGCTGCAGATGGCCCTGGTGGGCGGGCTGGCTTTCGCCGCGCTGGCCTCCGACCGGGAGCTGAACCATGCCGACATCCACGGCAAGTTGTGGAACGCCATCGTCGGCCTGTCGCCCGCACGGGTTCCCGATTTCCAGAACGCCGGGCTGGCCCAGGCCGCCGGCCTCATCGGCATCCCGTTCATGCTGACCGGCGGGCAGGACGGGCTGGGCAACAGCGTGCTGCCCACCGGGCGCGTCCTGCCCGGCACGCCCGAGCACCTGCAGCCGCGCAACCAGGACAGTCAGACCGCCATCGACGCGGCCGACGCGCTGGCCGTCCTCGGTGCCGACGTGGCGCCGGGCTCCATCACCAACTTCATGCAGCAGTTCACCGGCGCCAGCTACGGCATTGCCAACGCCGCCGTGCAGGGCAACGTGGACGGGCGCGGCTCGCTCATGGCGATGGTCGACCAGATGACCAAGAACTTCGTGTACGAGACGCCGAGCAGCGCGCAGCAGGAGTCCTTCGCTCTGCGCGAGCGCAAGGCTGAGGTGAACCGCGAGGTGCTGGAGTCGGGTGACGCCGCTGCCATCGCCAAGCTGGCACCGGCAGAGCTGGCCGTGAACAGCATCAAGTCCAGCAGCGGGCTGACCCAGGCCAAGCTGGCCATGGCCATGGCCAAGGCCCGGCGCGAGGGTGACGAGTCCACCTACCAGGCCATGATGGCCGAGCGCGAAGACCTGTCCATGCGCCAGGACAAGGTGCGCGGCGCACAGATCAACATGCTGCGGCCACTCTGAACGC
>JBEEMX010000346.1:0-4296 GCA_041192465.1 Pseudomonadota bacterium
GAAGCCTACGGGCTGTGGCGGCTGTCGAGCGGACGCGGCGGGGCCATGACCACCGAGGCGATCAAGACCCGCGGCAACCTCACCACCAACGACGGCGAGATCGCGGTGAACTGGGCGCTGGACGGTCACGGCATCCTGATGCGCGCCGAGTGGGACATCGACCGCTTCCTGAAGGACGGCCGGCTCGTGCAGGTGCTGCCGCAGTTCTTCACGCCGGATGCCGATGTCTACGCGGTCTATCCGCAGCGGCACCGGCTGGCGGCGCGGGTGCGGGCGTTCGTGGATTTTGTGGCACTGTCCTTCTCCGCACAATGAGATGACCGGCATGTCCTCTGTACCGCTCTTCCCTGGTTTCTCGACCCAGTCTTTGCCCACCGACGACGGCGTGCAGATCCACGCCTGCCTCGGCGGACAAGGACCGGCCTTGTTGCTGCTCCACGGTCATCCGCAGACCCACGCGATCTGGCACCGCGTCGCGCCGAGGCTGGCCGAGCAGTTCACGCTGGTGATGGCCGACCTGCGCGGCTACGGTGCATCGTCCAAGCCGCCGGGTGACACCGACCACGCCAACTACAGCAAGCGCACAGTGGCCCGCGACATGCGCCGGCTGATGCAGGCGCTGGGCCACGACCGCTTCGACGTGCTCGCCCACGACCGGGGCGCACGGGTGGCGCACCGGCTGGGCATGGACCACCCCGAGGCGGTGCGGCGGCTGGTGCTGCTGGACATCGCGCCGACGCTGGCGATGTACGAGCAGACCTCGGACGCCTTCGCCCGCGCCTACTGGCACTGGTTCTTCCTGATCCAGCCCGCACCGCTGCCCGAGCGGCTGATCGAGGCCGACCCGGCGGCCTACCTGCGCGACGTGATGGGTCGGCGCAGCGCCGGACTGGCGCCGTTCGACCCGCGTGCGCTGGCGGCCTATGAACACGGCCTGCGCCAGCCGGGCGCCGCCCACGGGCTGTGCGAGGACTACCGCGCCGCCGCTGGCATTGACCTCGACCACGACCGTGCCGACCGTGACGCTGGCCGCCGCTTGTCCATGCCGCTGCTGGCGCTGTGGGGAGAGGAAGGCGTGGTGCATCGCTGCTTCGAGCCGCTGCGCGAGTGGCAGCGCGTGGCCGACGACGTGCGCGGCGGCCCCTTGCCTTGCGGCCACTACATCGCCGAAGAAGCGCCGGAGGTCTTGCTGGCCCATGTGCTGCTGTTCCTTGGCAACCCTCTCCATTCCCTCACCACGGACCTCTGATATGGCCTCCAGCAACACCATTTTCCAGATCTGCGTCGTCGTCCATGACGTGCGCAAGGCCAATGCGAACTGGGCCAGGGTGCTCGGCTTGCCGGAGGCGGCCATCGAGGTCATCTTTCCCGACGGCATCCTCCACTACACGCACGGCCAACCCGCCGACTACGTGGACTGCCAAGTGGCGAAGTACCCCCTGGACGGCTTCGTGCTGGAGCTGATGCAGCCGGGTCCGGGGCCGAGTCCGTGGCGGGATTTTCTGGATCGCCGTGGCCCGGGGGTCTTCCACTTCTGTGTCCAGGTGGGGGACCGCAAGGTGTTCCAGCAGACGCTGGCGGACATCGGCGTCGGGTTGCCGTACCACGTCGGCTACTACCCGGGCGGCTCGTACAGCTATGCGGACACGTCCGACGCGCTGGGGCTGGAACTGAGCGTGAACCACCAGGCGAACCATACGCAACTGATGCAGGCATTGCTGAGCGGGTCCGTCTTGCCCTTCGACGAATGGCGGTGAATGATGCCGGCCCTCTGCATTGAAGAAACTGCCATGACCGCCCCCATGCCACCCACCTCCTCGGGAACCTCCCCGGTGACCGCCTTCCGCTCCCAGGCCGACGCCCTCGTCGCGCAGATGTCGGTCGAGGAGCAAGCCCTGCTGCTGTCCGGCGATGGCTGGTGGCAGACGCACGGCATCGAGCGCCTCGGGCTGGCGCCGATGGTGGTCTCCGATGGTCCGCACGGCCTGCGCAAGGTGGTCGGCGCCGGGCTGGAGGGCAGCGTGCCGGCGATCGTCGAGGGCTGGCTGGGCGGACAGGCCGGCAGGGCACGCTCGTGGTCGAGGTGACGCTGCGCAACAGCGGCGCGTGTGCCGGGCAGGAGTCTGATCCGCCCTGGCCGTTACTTGCCCCAGATCCGCTTGTACTGGTCCCGGTAGCCGTTGTCCGGATCGAACTCGTTCTTCGGCCCGCCGTCCTTGGTGACGTTCTCGGCCGTGACCAGATGCACCTTGGGTGAGTAGCCGGACCACGCCACCTTGTTGAACGCCCGGTTCATCTCGTCCACGATCTGCCAGCCCTGCATGTTGAGCGGCTCGGGCACGGTGCCGGCCTGGAACCGCTTGGTGCGGATGCGCTGGTACGCCGCTTCCGAGCCGTCGCCGGCCGAGACCGCCTTCGGGTTGCCGTCGCCCTTCTTGCCGGCCGCTGTCAGCGACGGGCCCATGAAGTCGAAGTACAGGTCGTTGATCGCCAGCGAGTGGGTCCACTTGTCGCCGAAGCGTTGCAGCAGCGAGGTCGTGAGCTGCGGCATCCGGGTGGCGCTGTCGGCGATCGGGCTGTCCTCGAAGCTCAGCACCGTGCAGCCGCCGCACTTCTTGATGATGGCCTCCATCGCCCGCGCCTTGTAGACGGCGATCGCGTACTGCGAGTCCGTGAAGATCACGACGCCCGCCTTGCCGCCCGAATCGACCACCGCCCACGACGCCGCGATGTCCGCCACGTCGTCGGTCACGGTGGTGACGTTGGCGAACAGGCCCGCCTTCTCGTTCGGGCCGGGCTTGTCGCCGGCGTGCCAGCCGACCAGCGGGATGCCGGACTTGGCGGCGTTCTCGAACGCCACCTTCTGCTCGGTCGTGTCGAAACCACCGACCACGATGCCCGCCGGCTTGAGCGCCAGTGCCTGGTTCAGCGCGGCGGTGCGCCCGCTGACCGAGCCTTGGCCGTCGATCACGCGGACGTTCCAGCCGATCGCCTTGCCCGCTTCCTCGACGCCCTTGGAGACGCCGACGATGCCGCCGTTCTTCATGTCGGCGGCGACGAAGACGAGCGTCTTGCTGGCGACGGCTTTCGGGCCGGTGGTGGGGCCGTCCCAGGTCTCCTTGGTCATCGTCGCCGTGGCGATCTTCTTCTTGGCGGCATCGAGGAAGTCGTCGGCGTGGGCCGGTGCGGTGAGGCTGCTGCAGGCCAGCGCGACCAGGCCGAGGGCCAGGTGCATGCGGATCGGGGTCATCGTCGTCTCCTTCTGGGGTGGGTGGGAACGGTCAAAGCGATCAGGTGGCAAGCTGCCGCTCGGCGATGCGGCGCTTGATGGCGCGGTTGCGGCGCTGCTGCGCCCAGCCGGCGATGCCGATGGACACCAGCAGCGTCATGCCGTTGAACAGCGGCTCGACATAGAACGCGCCGCCGAACTGCTGGATGCCTGAGATGCCGATGGCCAGGATCGCGACCCCGACCAGCGTGCCCCAGACGTTGACGCGCCCCGGCCGGATCGTGGTCGAGCCGAGGAAGGCGCCGACGAGGGCGGGCAGCAGGAATTCGAGTCCGACGCTGGCCTGCCCGATCTGCAGCCGCGACGCCAGCAGCACGCCCGCAAACCCCGACAGCACGCCCGACGCGATGAACGCGCCCATCACATGCCGGCGCACCGAGAGGCCGTTGAGCTGCGCCGCCTTGGGGTTGGCGCCGATGACGTAGAGCGCGCGGCCCAGCGGCGTGAACTCGGTGACCAGCCACAGCGCGACGCTGACCACCAGCACGTAGAACGCCGCCACCGGCAGGCCGAGGAAGCTGCCCCCCGCGATCGCCACGAAGCCGTCCGGCAGCTCGCCGACCACCTGCCGGCCGCCGCTGTGCCACATGGCCAGCGCGTAGATCACGGTGCCGGTGCCCAGCGTCGCGATGAAGGAATCGATCTGCACCCGCTCGACCAGCAGCCCGTTGAGCAGCCCGCACAGCGCCGCGCAGAGCAGCACCACCAGCACCGCAGCCGGCCAGGGCAAGCCCATCTTCGTCTGCAGGCTGATCGCCAGGATGTGCCACAGCACGATGCCGTAGCCCACGGTCAGGTCGATCTTGCCGGTGATCATCGGGATGGTCGCGGCCAGCGCCAGCAGCGCGATCACCGACTTGTCCGACAGGATGGCGCGCAGGTTGAACAGCGTTGGAAACGTGTCCGGCAGCAGCACCGAGAACAGCAGCGCCAGCAGCCCCGTCAGCCCCACCAGCCCATAGACCGGAATCGCCCGGCCGATCCGCTGCGCCAGCGTCGGGGCGGGG
>JBEEMX010000347.1:0-4280 GCA_041192465.1 Pseudomonadota bacterium
GGCGCCTTCCTTCATCTTCACGAAGAACGGGTTGGTTTCGGTCTTGGTGATCAGGCCGATGACGGGCTGTGCGGCCATCGTCGAGGTGGCGAAGCAGGCGAGAGCGGCAGCGAAGCCCAGGGTGGAAAGACGCGACATGTGTTGTCTCCGAAGAAGGTAAGGACTCGCAGGACGAGCCAGGTGGTGAGGTGAGGTCCGTTCTGTGGTGAACCTGCAGAACAGATGGTAGCGGCTCGACTAATTAAATCAACCAGTTTGATTTAGTGATTTCCCTAGTGTCATCGCTCCCGAGGAATGAGACGATCGCGACCCCGATTCCGTTGACCGAGAAAACCATGAGTGCTGCGCCTGCGAACCTGCCCATCGTCATCTGCGGCGAGTCGTTGCTGGACGTGTTCCAGGACGGCCCCACGCCCACCGGCCTGCATCTGGACGCCGTGGTCGGCGGCTCGCCGCTGAACGTGGCGGCGGGCGTGCAGCGCATGGGGCAGCCGGCGGTCTTCCTCGGCGCCATCTCGCGGGACTTCCTGGGCGAGCGCATCCTGAAAAGCGTGGTGGACGAGGGCATCTCGACCGAGGCCGTTGTGCTCAATGACGCGCCGACCACGCTGAGCCTGGTGGGTGTCGATGCCAATGGTGTGCCCAGCTACCGTTTCTACGGTACGGGCGGCTCCGATCGGCAACTGCTGCCCGAGCACCTGGCGCGCCTGCCGGCTGGCGTGGCGGCCATTCATCTCGGCTCCTTCGGCTGTGTGGTCGAGCCGATCGCGTCCACCATCCGCACACTGGTCGAGCAGCGCCACACGTCCACCGTCATCTCCTACGACCCGAACGTGCGCCTGAACGTCGAGCCGTCGCTGGCCGCGTGGCGCGACAACATCGAGTGGATGGCCTCGCGCACGCACCTGCTCAAGCTCAGCGACGAGGATTTCGAGCGGCTGTACCCCGAGCTGAATCCGGCGGATCTGGCGGCGCGCTGGCTGGCGGCAGGCGTGTCGCTGGTCATGATGACCCGTGGTGGCAAGGGTGCATTGGCGTGGACCCGCGAAGGGCAGTGCGAAGTGTCCGCACCCAAGGTGCAGGTGCAGGACACGGTCGGCGCCGGGGACACCTTCCAGGCCGCCACCCTCGTGGCGTTGGCGGAAATCGGGCGCCTGAGTCCGGCCGGGCTGGCAGCGATCACGCTCGACGAGGTGCGCCGTGTGGCCGACTTTGCGGCGCAGGCGGCGGCCATCACCTGCACCCGCCGCGGCCCTGATTTGCCGCGTCGAAATGAACTTCGTGCAGTTGTCTGAAAATCAGCTATGATCTAAGGCTCTTGTCGGGGCGTAGCGCAGCCTGGTAGCGCATCTGGTTTGGGACCAGAGGGTCGAAGGTTCGAATCCTTTCGCCCCGACCAAGAACTCTTTTTTGCTGCATCTGCCTCTTCGGCACACTGCCCGTAGCTCAACTGGATAGAGCACCGGCCTTCTAAGCCGGGGGTCGGGAGTTCGAGTCTCTCCGGGCAGGCCAGTCGGCACACCCACTCCCCGTTTCTCCCGCGCATGTCC
The DNA here is from genome assembly GCA_041192465.1 of Pseudomonadota bacterium. Taxonomy (GTDB): domain Bacteria; phylum Pseudomonadota; class Gammaproteobacteria; order Burkholderiales; family Burkholderiaceae_C; genus Sphaerotilus. The sequence continues at coordinate 1,551 of JBEEMX010000347.1, forward strand.
ACTCCGCTGGAACGCCGCCTCCTCCCGTTCATCGCCTGCCAAGGCGCCTTTTCGACGCTGATCGGCTTCGCGGAGGTGCTGGTGTTCGCGCAGCGCGGCTGGTCCGACGCGGTGCAGTTCACGGCGGTCATGCTGACGGTGGCGATGGTGTGCATCGTGGGGTCGTTTGCACTGGGTCGGCGGCTGTCGCTGCGGCCGGCGCACCTGATCCGCGCCGGTTTTCTGGCTCCGGCGCTCCTGCTGTTCGGGGCGAATGGCGAGCCGCTGTGGCTGGCGCTTGCGGTGGGTCTGTACATGGGCCTGACCTGGGGTGCGCGGCATTGGCTGGAGCTGAGCCTGCTCGCCGACGCCGACCGCGACACCTACGCCGCCCACACCACCGTCTGGACTGTCTTCGCCGGGCTGTCCGCCACGCTGACGGTCACGCTGTTCCTGTCGATGACGGGCGAGCGCGCCGCGGCGGTCTACACCAGCTACGCGGTGCTGGCGCTGGTTGCGGCCATCTGGGTACCGCGCCAGTTGCCGGATACGCCGGCAATGCACTGGGACAACCCTTGGGCGGTGGTGCGGCAACCGGGGTTCTTGCGGTGCCTGCCGCTGTACGGACTCGAATCGGGCTTGCTGGGCATCGGGATGGTGCTCGGGGCCAGCGGCGCGGTGCAGGCGCTGGGTGTGGTGAGCCACTACGGCTGGACCGCCAGCGCGGCGACCGTGCTGGGCGGTGTCGGCCTGCTGACCCTGCGCCGCCGCCGCCATGCCGGCAACCGCCTGCGCTGGATGGCGCTGGCGGCGCTGGGCATGGTCGCCGCCCACGCGCTGCTAGGCGCCAGCATCTGGCATCCCGGCCTCTACATCGCCCACCTGCTGCTGCTCGCCACCGTGCAGCCGTTCTGGTTCGCCAGCGAGCAGGTGCTCAACCAGCGGGTGCTCGACCTGGAGGGGGCGCTGGCGGATCGGATCGTCGTGCGCGAGGTCGTGCTCTGGGGGTTCCGGATGCTGGCGCTGGGTGGGTTCTGGTGGGCGGTGCAGGGGTGGTCGCCGGTGCGGGTACTGCTGCTGGGGGCCGGGCTGATGGCAGTGGCAGTGCTGGCGGAGTGGGGTGTTGGTCGGGCTTGGCTGCGCCGCACCACCTGATCAGCCGCGCTTGGTGGCGATCAGCGACAGCACCTTCGATCCCTGCAACTGCGGCCGATCCGCCTCGACCTCCGTCAGTGGCGCCACCTCCACCATCGACGCCATGCAGCGCCTCGTCAGTTCCTGGTACGTGAGCGTGCCTTCGAGCTTCCACGCCACCTCCTCGTCCGTCAGATCCCGCAGTTTGCGTGCCGGTGAGCCAACCACCAGCGTGCGTGGCGCCACCTTCTTGCCCGCCGGCACGAACGCGCAGGCCGCCACGATCGCCGCCTCGCCCACCTCCGCCTCGTCCATGACCACCGCGTTCATGCCGACCAGCGCGTCCCGCCGCACCGTGCAACTGTGCAGCACCGCGCCGTGCCCGATGTGGCCGTTCTCCTCGACGAGGGTGTCCTGGTTCGGGAAGCCGTGGATCACGCAGGTGTCCTGCACGTTCACGCCCCGGTGCAGCACGATGCGCCCGAAGTCCCCGCGCAGGCTCGCGCACGGCCCGATGTAGCAGTCCGGGCCGACGATCACGTCGCCGATCAGCACGGCGGTGGGGTGAACGTAGGCGCTTGGATGAACGACGGGGGTGACGCCTTCAAGGCTGTAGCAGGGCATGGTGGGGATTTCCTGAGTTGCAGAGTGTGGGGATTCAATCTATTCTCTACCGAACGGTCGGTCAATTGAAAAACTCCAGGAGTTCCCGTGTCTGAACCACTGCTGCTACAGGCCCGCGAAGGCGCGGTGCTCACGCTGACACTGAATCGCCCCGCGGCGCTCAACAGTTTCACCACGGCGCTGCACCGCGCACTGTTCACCGCGCTGGACGAGGCTGCTGGTGATGCCGGTGTGCGCTGTGTGGTGTTGACTGGGGCAGGGCGGGCGTTCTGCTCCGGGCAGGATTTGTCCGATCCGGTGGTCGCGCCGGACCTGACGCCGGGCGCTCCACCCAAGGATCTCGGCCACGTGATCGAACATTTCTACCGCCCGCTGGTGCTGCGGCTGCGCTCGATGCCGGTGCCGGTGGTCGCGGCGGTCAATGGCGTGGCGGCGGGGGCGGGGGCGAATCTGGCGCTGGCGTGTGACCTCGTGCTGGCGGGGCGTTCGGCGAGCTTCATCCAGGCGTTCACGAAGATCGGTCTGGTGCCGGACACGGCGGGGACGTGGCTGCTGCCGCGGCTGGTCGGGCGGGCGCAGGCGCTCGGGCTGGCGCTGCTGGGCGACAAGCTGCCGGCCGCCGAAGCCGAGCGGATCGGGCTGATCTGGCGCTGCGTGGACGATGCCGCGCTGCAGGCCGACGCGCAGGCGCTGGCGCAGAAACTCGCCGCGATGCCGACCGCCGCGCTGGTCGCCACGCGGCAGGCGATGGACGCCGCGCAAGGGATGGACCTGTCCGGCGCACTGGACGCCGAATGCACGCTGCAACGTCATTTCGGCGCTGCGCACGACTACCAGGAAGGAGTGGCCGCATTCATGGCGAAACGTGCCCCAACCTTCACCGACCGCTGACCCGCTGAAACCGCCGCGATGACGACTCCCTCGACACCCCAAGACACTGCCGACCATGTCGCTACCGGGATGATGGCCAGCGACCTGGCCTGCCAGTCGCTC
>JBEEMX010000348.1:0-4509 GCA_041192465.1 Pseudomonadota bacterium
CAAGACGAAGTTCGGGGCAGACGTGCAGATTTACGCACCGTACGTGTACGACGCGCTGAACGTGATGGTGGCGGCGATGGAGAAGGCGGGGTCGAGCGATCCGGCGAAGTACCTGCCGGTGCTGGCCAAGACGAGCGGCTACAAGGGCGTGACGGGCAACATCAGCTTCGACGACAAGGGTGACGTGAAGAACGGCGCGCTGACGATGTTCACCTACAAGGCTGGCAACCGCGAGCAGATCGCCGTCGTGCGCTAAAATCTGCTACAATAGCGGTCTTTCCGGAGAGGTGGATGAGCGGTTTAAGTCGCACGCCTGGAAAGCGTGTGTGGGTTAATCCCCACCGCGGGTTCGAATCCCGCCCTCTCCGCGCAAAAGCCTCGCAGATGTTGCGGGGCTTTTTTATTGGTGATTCCAGATCCAGATGCTCGCCATGTAACCACCCATGAAAAAGGCGCCTTCTCGGCGCCTTTTTATTTTCAGGAAATCATTCCTGAAATCTCAGCGATTGCTTTCCTTGACGATGTACCACTCGGTGCCGCGACGCTTCCAGATCAGCGTCTTCTGGCTCTTGTCGTTGAAATCCTTGGACGAATAGTGTTGTTCGAACTTGGTTTCCACGGTGTCAGCCGACACGGTGCGGCGCTGCACGTTGGCAATCTTCAACTCGACCGCGCCGTCCTTCTTGAGCAGCTTGGTCCGGTTGGCGAACCACACCGGACGGGCTACACCTGCCGGCTGGAACTTCGGATCGTAGAAACTCAGATAGCGCGTCACGTCCTTGGAGGTCCAGGCACCAACCCAGTCGAGCAGGCGTTGTGACACTGGAGTGGCCATCGACGCATCGGCTGCTGCCGCGGCTGGCATCGGTGCAGCACGCGAACCCGGCAGTGCGCTCATGGCCGGCGCAGCGGCTGCGGCGATCGGTGCCATCGTTGCACTCTGCTGGCGGGCTCGGGCGTCCAGGTCAGCCTTCGGTGTCACAGCCAGATCGGTGGCACTCAGCGGGCAGCGGGTGGCAGCGTCATCGCCAGCTTGCCAGTAGCGGCCTTCCGGGATGTCGTCATCTGCCGTGCCCGCGCGCGCGAGACCCAGTGTGGCCACCAGGCTGCTGGCTGCAGCATGGGTGCGGGCCTTGGCGATCACGAGATCCAGCTCGGCGTTGGTGTAGGCACGGCGCGCACCGTACAGCTCGTTTTCGGAGTTCAACAGGTCCAGCAGCGTGCGCTGGCCGATGTCGAATTGCTGACGGTAGGCGTCCCGCACCTTTTCGCTCGACAGGACATGCCGGTCCAGATAATTCAGCTGCTCGTTGAGCTTCTGCACATCATGGTAAGCGATGGCCGCTGTCTGACGTGCATCGCGGCAGGCCTTGTCACGGGTATCGGTCGCCTGGTTGAGCAGGTTGGCGGCCTGTCGCACGCGGGCTTTGTCCGAGCCGCCATTGAACAGGTTCCAGTTCAGGGCCAGCCCGGCGGTGGTGTCGCGTTTCTGGTCGGGGACGCCGTCCAGATTGCTGCCGGCAGCGGCGCGTACACGTGCTTCCACACGCGGCTGGTAGAGATTGCCTTCGCGTTCACGCGATTGTGCCTGGGCGGCACGCAGGTTTTCGACCGCCGCAGCGATGGATGCGCTGCGTTTGGCGGTCTGCTCCAGCAGGGCCGTCGATGTGGCCGGCATGCCCTTTTCCAGGCTGCCGACGGCTGGCATGTCCACCGGAGGCAAGGCGCCCACGATGCGCCGATAGCGTTCGGTCACGTCGTGCAGGTTGGAGGTTTCGGTCGAGAGGTTCGACTCGGCCAGCGCAAGGCGTGCGGCGGCTTGCTCCAGGTCTACACCCCGACCCACCCCGGCGCGCACACGGGATTGGCTTTGTTCGGTCACATGACGGTGCTGGACATAGTTGTCCTCTGCGAGCTTGACCAGGCGACGGGCGCGCTGCACATCGGCATAGGCGCGGACGCTTTCCTGCGCGACCTGCTCGCTGGCGTCGATGAATTCGAAGTAGCGCACCAGCCGAGCGTGGCCCAGTCGGTCCACCTGGTTCATGGTCGCGAAGCCATCCCAGAGCAACTGCGTGGCAGACAGTGCGATGCCCGTGCTGTTCATGCTCTGGTTGGTCGTGCCGATGCGGTCACGGGTCTTCTTGGCCTCGGCGTTCAGATCGACCTTCGGGTAATACGCGCCGCGGGCCACATCCACCTCATCGACAGCCGCCCGGAAGGCGTTGAGTTTCGCGGTGACCTCGGGGTTGGTGGAAATCGCGCGCTGCACCGTGTCCTTGAGCGGGTCGGTCGATTGCGCAAACGCAACCTGACATGCCAAGGCGATCAGGCCGACGACGAGAGGAGAGGCTGCCTTATTCATTGTTTCATTGATCCTTGCGCTGGCCTTCGGAATAGACACATCTGCCGTCACATCGACTGTGGTCACGTCCGATTGTCACTCCCGAGAGGCCCGTGGATGAGGGGTGTACTTCCGACGGCTATTTTGCTGTCTTGCCCGCGGATACCTTGATCTGAGTATTCCACACCGCGCCAGACACGTCCAAGTCATCTGCGCACTAAATCGCACCGACTTGTGGCTACCGTCGCGATTCGTGAAGGAAGGCTACGGTTTTGCCCCGGACGTGCCGACAACGTCTCCATGCGTGCTGTTGTGCTTGTGTCACGGTCTGTAACACTCCTCCTGAGTCGGACGGGGGATCAGCCACGCACCTGCAGAACGTTCCTGTTGCAGCACGGGCTGGGTTGGACGCTGGCCGTGTTCGGGCTGCTGGTGGTTCCTGCCGCCATCGCCTGGGAGTCCGAGCGCCTGCTGCAACTTGCGGCTCGGCATGGCGGGCAATCGGCGATGCTGGCGCAGGCGCTCACCGAGGTGATCCACCAGATGACCCGCCAGGATGACGAGACCCGCCTGCAGAGCATCAACCAGTTCTTCAACCGGCGGCTGCTGTTCCGCGAGGACATCGAGACCTGGGGACAGATCGACTATTGGGCCAGCCCGCTGGAATTCCTGGAAAAAGGGCAGGGCGACTGCGAGGACTACGCCATTGGCAAGTACTTCTCGCTGATCGCCTCGGGCGTCGCGCCGACACGGCTGCGGCTGGTCTACGTCAAGGCCATCTTCGGCGGCCAGGCGTCGGTGCAGCAGGCGCACATGGTGCTGGCGTACTACCCGAGTTCCGGTGCAGACCCGCTCATCCTGGACAACCTCATCGGCGACATCCGGCCCGCGGCCAAGCGCCCGGACCTGATCCCGGTGTTCAGTTTCAACTCGGAGGGTCTCTGGCAGGGGACTCAAGGCCCAGGGGCCGGTGACGCCGTGGCGCGCCTGTCGCGGTGGCGCGAAGTGCTGGTCAAGGCAAGAGATCAGGGGTTTCTGTGAACACACCAAAAAAGGAGTCGGCATGTCGCTGATTCGACAAATCTGGATATTGATCCTCGGCACGATCTTGCTGTCCTGCGCAGGAAGTGTGCTTGTTTCCGTCTGGACTGCCCGAAATTCGCTGGAAACCCAGTTGTCGGTGAAGAACAATGACAACGCCCAATCGCTGGCGCTGTCGCTGTCGCACCAGGGCGAAGACGCGGCATTGCTGGGAATCTCGATTTCAGCGCAGTTCGATACTGGACATTACCAGTCCATCATTCTGCGCGCACCCGACGGTGTGACGCGGTATTCCCGTGTGGCGGGCGATGTCCAGATTCCGGCGCCCGCGTGGTTTGTCCGCATGGTGCCGATCCGGCCCACGGCGGGGCTGGGGCAGGTGCTCAACGGCTGGGCGCAGATCGGCACGCTGGAGGTGGTGAGCCAGTCGGCGTATGCCTACGCGGGGCTGTGGTCGGCGTGCATGAGCATCATGCTGTGGACCTTCGCCATCGGGCTGGTGGCGGCGACGCTGGGCCATGTGGCGGTGCAGCGGCTGCGCCGGCAGCTCGACGAGGTGGTGCAGCAGGCGGATGCGCTGACACAGCGCCGTTTCGTGCGGGTCAAGGAGCCGCGCACCCCCGAGCTGCGCCGCGTCGCCCAGGCCATGAACCAGATGGTGACGCGCATCAACCAGATCTTTGCCGAACAGGCCGAGCAGGTGGACCAACTGCGTGTGCAGGCCAGTTGCGACCCGCTCACCGGCATTTCGCACCGGCGGCATTTCCTGGCGAGCTTCGAGTCGCATCTGGGCCGCGAGGAGTCGTCGGTGTCGGCGCAACTGGTGCTGGTGCGGGTGCGGCGGCTGGCCGACGTGAACCGGGCGCTTGGCCACCAGCGCACGGACCAACTGCTGCGCGCCATGGCCCATGCCCTCGGAGAGCCGAATGCGAACGGCGTGGCGGTGTCGTGCCACGGGCGCTTGAACGGCTCGGATTTCGCGGTGATCTATCCCCATGCCAATGAGCGGGACGATCCAGCGGTGGAAATGCTGGAGCGCCTGCGCCGTTGTCTGGCGGACACGCCGGGCGTGGCGGTGGTCGTGTCTTCGGTGGGGTGCCGCATCGGGACCACGGTGCCGGAGC
>JBEEMX010000349.1:0-4251 GCA_041192465.1 Pseudomonadota bacterium
GAAGGATGCGTCGATGGCGCACGAGGTCTCGCTGACCGATGACGAATACAAGCTCGTCTTCTCGCGCCTGGGCGACCGGCTGCGCATCGCCGGGACGGCGGAGCTGAACGGCTACAGCCGTGACCTGAACGCGGTGCGCTGCGAGGCGATCGTGCGGCGGACGGAACAGCTTTTTCCGGGTGCGGGCGACACGACACAGGCGCAGTTCTGGACCGGCCTGCGCCCGGCGACGCCGAGCAACGTGCCGATCATCGGCAAGTCCCGCCTGCCGAACCTGTTCCTCAACACCGGCCACGGCACGCTGGGCTGGACCCACGCCTGCGGCTCGGGCAAGAGCGTGGCGCGCATCGTCAGCGGGCTGGCGCCGGAGCTGGAGTTCGCGTTTTCACGCGGCTGAGGTGATCAACCCCGCACAGGCTGCCGGCCCTTGCCGAGGGCGCGCCGCTCCTGCAGGCGGCGCCTGAGCCGCTCGGCCTCGGCACGGTCCAGCCGCTCCTGAAGCGCCTGCGCGCGCACCTCCATCCGCCCCAGCGCCTGCACCTGCGCGACGAACTGCGCCTGTGCCCGTGCGCGTTCGTCGGCCAGCGCCTGCGCGGCGGCGGTGCGCTCGTCCAGGACGAGGGTTTCCGCACGCAGGCGGGCCTGGCGCTCGCGGTCCATGTCGGCGCTGGCGCGGCGCTCGGCGTGGGTGACGCGCTGGGCGGCGTCGGCCTGGGTGTGGGCGAGGTCGGCGGCGTGCTGCTGGCGGGCGTCGGCGAGGGCGTCGGCGCTGGCCTGGGCGTGGCGGTCGAGCGTGCGCAGCCGCTCGGTGAGACTGGCGTGTTCGGCGGCGTGGGCCAGGCGCAGGGCGTCGAGTTCGCCGGCCAGGGCCTGGCTGCGCGCGCGCTCGGTGGCCAGCGCGGCCTGGCTGGCGTCGCGCTCGGCCTGTGCGGCGGCGGCCAGGGCTTCGGCGTCCAGGGCGCGCGATTCGGCCTGTCCACGGGCCAGGGCCTGCGCGGTGTCCCAGAGCTGCCGGGCGAGCGCCTGGACCGGCTCGGGCGCGGCGGCGGCGGGCGCGCGGAAGACCTGCGGGTCGGCGATGCGGGCGCCGAGGCGGGCAAACCAGGTGTCCAGGTGCGGGCTGACGGTGTTGGGCGAGCCGCGGCCGATGTGCTGGCGCACGCGCTCGATGGTGGGGCGCTGGCCGTCGAGCAGGAGGGCGTCGGCGGCGCGCCAGACGTCCTGGTCGGTGATGCCGCGGCCCGTGGAACCCGCCTTGATGTCCGCCATGCAAGCGCCCTCTTTCGTTTGGATGATTAACTAGCGATAATTGAAGCTTATCGCTAGTGATGCTGGTTATCTGTCAGATATCATACAGCACACACCGTATTTCATACATACATTGGAGAACCTTGCCCCATGACCGCTGCCGCTGCGTTTTCCTCCGACCTGGTCGTGCTCACCCCCGATGGCCGCACGCCGCTGCTGGTCGTCGATGAACTCCCCGAGAGCAGCCAGGCCGCCGTGCGCGCGCTGCTCGACCAGGGCGAGTCGCCCAACACCGTGCGCAGCTACCGCTCGGGCCTGCGCTACTGGGCCGCCTGGTTCAGCGTGCGCTACGGGCTGCGCCTGGCGCTGCCGCTGCCGGTGCCGGTGGTGCTGCAGTTCATCGTCGACCACGCCGAGCGGCTCGACGAGGCTGGCCGGCTGGTGCATGGGCTGCCGCCGGCGGTGGACGCCGCGCTGGTGGCGGCCGGCCACAAGGCGGCGCCGGGCGCGCCGGCGCTGGCCACGCTCGTCCACCGCGTCAGCGTGTTGTCCAAGCTCCACCAGCTGCAGGGGCTGGACAACCCCTGCGAGGACGGCCGCGTGCGCGAGCTGATGGCGCGCATGCGCCGGGGCTACGCGCGCCGGGGGGCGCAGCAGGTCAACGCCAAGCCGGCCCTCACGCGCGAGCCGCTGGAGGCCCTGCTGGCCACCTGTGACGCCTCGCTGGTCGGGCGGCGGGACCGGGCGCTGCTGCTGTTCGCCTTTGCCAGTGGCGGGCGTCGGCGCTCGGAGGTCACCGCGGCCACGCTGGACAACACCCGCGCGCAGGCCGGGGGCTGGGTCTACCAGATGGGGGTGTCCAAGTCGAACCAGGCCGGCCGCGCCCGCGCCGACAGCCACAAGCCCATCGTGGGCCGCGCGGCCGAGGCGCTGCAGGCCTGGCTCGACGCCTGGGCGCTGGCGGCGGCCGCCGCCGGCCAGCCCGCCCCCGGCGGCGCCATCTTCCGGCGCATCGGCAAGTCCGGCGTGCCCGGCGCGGCGCTCTCCGCGCAGTCCGTGCGGCTCATCGTCCAGGCCCGCTGTGCGCTGGCCGGGCTCGACGCCGGCTTCTCCGCCCACTCCCTGCGCTCCGGCTTCGTCACCGAGGCAGCCGCTCAGAACATCCCCATGGCCGAGACCATGGCCCTCACCGGCCACCGCTCTCCCGCCTCCGTGCTGGGCTACTTCAGGAAGGGCGAGGTGCTCACCATGCGCGGGGCCGCGCTGTTGGATGCCAGTGCGGACGGGGATGTCAAGGACCGCAAGAAGGGCAAGTGAACAAAGGCAGGCACAATGTCGGGTTCCTGCGCGCGACCACTACATGAACATCATCATCCTCGACGACTACCAGGACGCCGTGCGCAAGCTGCGGTGTGCCGAACGTCTGGAACTACAGAACGTCAAGGTCTTCACCAACACGGTCAAGGGCATCGGCCAGCTGTCCGTGCGGCTGAAGGACGCAGAAATCCTCGTCCTGATCCGTGAACGCACCCATTTCCCACGGGCATTGCTGGAAAAGCTGCCGCGCCTCAAGCTGATCGCCCAGACCGGACGCGTCGGCTCGCACATCGATGTCGAGACCTGCACCCGCCTGGGCATCGCGGTGGCGGAAGGCGTCGGCTCGCCACTGGCGCCGGCCGAGCTGACCTGGTCGCTGATCATGACGGCCATGCGCCGGCTGCCGCAGTACATCGGGAATCTCAAGCACGGCGCCTGGCAGCATTCGGGCCTGAAAGCCGGCTCCATGCCGCCGAACTTCGGCCTGGGCATGCGGCTGCACGGCAAGACGCTCGGCATCTGGGGCTATGGCCGCATCGGCAAGCTGGTGGCGGGCTACGGCCGGGCCTTCGGCATGAAGGTGCAGGTCTGGGGCAGCGAGCTGTCGCGCTTGCAGGCAGTGGCGGACGGGTTCGAGGCCGCCGAGAGCCGCGAGGCGTTTTTCAGCGACGCGGACGTGCTCAGCCTGCACCTGCGCCTGAGCGAAGACAACCGCGGCCAGATCACCATGGACGATCTGGCGCGGATGAAACCGACCTCGCTGTTCGTCAACACCTCGCGGGCGGAGTTGGTCGGTGACACCTTGCTGGTGACGGCGCTCAACCGGGGCCGCCCCGGCATGGCGGCGGTCGATGTGTTCGAGAGCGAGCCGATCCTGCAAGGCCATCCGCTGCTGCGCCTCGAAAACGCCGTCTGCACGCCGCACATTGGCTACGTGGAACTCGATACCTACGAGGACTATTTCCGCGCCGCCTTCGACAACGTGACCGCCTACCTGGCCGGTGCGCCGACGAACATCGTCAACCCGGACGCGTTCAAGCTCCACCCGGGGCTCTGACATGGGCGTGACGGCGCCATCGCCTGTGGTCGCCGCAGGTAGTGTGGACGGTCCGGCGCTGGCGGCCAGCCAGCGCGCACTGCTGTTCGGCAACTTCACCATCGGCTGCGGCGTGATGGTGGTGCCCGGCTCCCTCAATGACCTGGTGCGCTCGCTGGAGATTTCGGTCGCGCTCGGCGGGCAGCTCATCAGCGTGGGCGCCATCGGCATGTGCCTGGGAGCGCCACTGCTGGCGGCCTTGCTGGCGGGTTGGGATCGGCGGCGGCTGCTCACCCTGACGCTGCTCTGGTACGGACTCGGGCACCTGCTCTGCGCCCTCGCCCCGAGTTATGCCGCGCTGCTGCCGCTGCGGGCGTTGGCCGTGCTGGGCGCGGCAGTGTTCACGCCGCAAGCGGGTGCAGCCATGGGTTTCATGGCACCGCCCGAACAACGCGGCCGGGCCATCACCACGATTTTTCTAGGCTGGTCCTTTGCCTCGGTGCTGGGGATGCCATTGCACGCTTATATCGGCGAGGCGTTCGGATGGCGCTGGGCGTTCGGGCTGGTGGCGGTGCTGGGCCTGATCGGTGCGGGCTGGGTCTGGCGGGCGCTCCCGTCCGGGGTCAAGCCGCCGGTGTTGTCGCTGCGGG
>JBEEMX010000350.1:0-4231 GCA_041192465.1 Pseudomonadota bacterium
CGATCAGCCGCCGCGAGCCGGTCTTGATCTCGACGCTGCCCGACATGCCGGCGGTGATCGGCATGGCCTCGCCCTCCACCTGCAGCACCGGCTGGCGCAGCACCAGCTTCACCGCGTAGATCGGGCCGCGCTTCTCGTCCGGGATGGCGTCGCGGGAGACGTGGGCGACGGTGGCGTCCAGCGTGCCGTACTTGGTGTACTCGAAGGCATCGATCTTGATGCGGGCGGACTGGCCTTCCCGCACGAAGCCGACATCGCGGTTCTCGATGAACGCCTCCATCTCCACCGTGGTCTGCTTCGGGACGATCTGCATCAGCGGCTGCGCGGGCGAGACGACGCCGCCGACGGTGTGGACCGCGAGCTGCTGCACCGTGCCGTCCACCGGCGCCGTCAGCTTGAGCAGGTCGCCGCGCACACGGCCCTTGCGCACTTCCTGCTGCGCCGCCGCGACTTGGCGAGCGGCCTCGGTGCGGGTGTCCTGCGCCGACTTGCGCAGCTCGGCGGTGAGCGCGGTTTTCTGGTGGCGCAGGTCGGCGATCTGGCCTTCGAGGTCGAGCCTGGCCTGCTCCTTCTCCATCCAGGCGTGGCGCGACACGTCGCGGGTCTGCGCCAGCTCGGCGTAGTCGCGGGCACGCTGCGCCACCAGCGGCAGCTCCTGGCTATAGCGGCGGATCTCGCCGTCAAGCCGGGCGATGCGGGCGGTGTAGTCGCGCCACTGGTCCTGCAGGTGCTGGCGGGTCATCTGCAGGCGCTCCGGGTCGGCGTCGGCCAATGCCAGGCTGTCGGGCAAGCTCGGCGGCCGGCCGCTGTCGAGCGCCGCCAGCAGCGCGGCTGAGCGTTCGCGCTGCAGCGTGGCCGACTGGAGTTCGCCCTGCGCCTTGTCCTGCTCGGTGTCGCTCAGGCGCGGGTCCAGCTCGATCAGCACCTCCCCGGCCCGCACCACCTGCCCCTCCTCGACATGCAGCGCCAGCACCCGCGCCACCTCCAGCGCCCCGACCGTCTTGGTCCGGCCATTGGGGATGACCTTGCCCTGGGCGTTGACCACGATGTCGGTGCGCCCGATCACCGACCACGCCACCAGCGCCACCACCAGCAACATCAGCACCCACGCCACCCCGCGCCCGGCGGGTGACACGGGTTGCGCCTGCAAGGACAGTGCGGCGGGCAGAAACTCGGCTTCCTCGCTGCGCAGGTCCGGCGGTGTCAGGGCGTCGCGCTGCTGCCAGAAATGTCCCCAGACGCGGCGGTAGCGGGTGACGAGTTCGCCCCACGCCTCGATGCGGTGCTTGAGGCTCATGGTGCTGCGGCCCCCGCCGGGCGCTGCGGGCCTTGCTGCAGGGCGTGCAGGTGGGCGTAGATCCCCTTGGGCACGCCGAGCAGTTGCGCGTGGCTGCCGACCTCGACGATCTGCCCGCGCTCCAGCACCACGATGCGGTTGGCCTCGCGCACGGCGGACAGGCGGTGGGCGATGATGAGCACGGTGCGGCCCTGGGCGATGCGGCGCATGTTGTCCTGGATGATCCGCTCGGATTCGTAGTCGAGCGCGCTGGTCGCCTCGTCGAAGATCAGGATGCGCGGGTTGGTGATGAGCGCGCGGGCGATGGCGATGCGCTGGCGCTGGCCGCCGGACAGGCCGGTGCCGTGTTCGCCGACGACCGTGTCGTAGCCCTCCGCCATCTCGCAGATGAATTCGTGCGCCCCCGCCAGCTTGGCCACCTGGATCACCACCTCGATCGGCAGCGCCGGATTGCTCAGCGCGATGTTGTCGCGCACCGAGCGGTTGAAGAGCATGTTCTCCTGCAGCACCACGCCGATCTGCTGGCGCAGGCTGGTGGTGTCCACGATGGCGATGTCCTGCCCATCGACCAGCACCCGCCCCCGGTCCGGCACGTACAGCCGCTGCACCAGCTTGGTCAGCGTGCTCTTGCCTGAACCGGAGCGCCCGACGATGCCGATCACCTCGCCCGGCTCGATCTTCAGCGACACCTGGCGCAGCACGTCCGCCGCGTCCGGGCGGTAGCGGAACGACACCTGGTCGAACTCGATCGCGCCTTGCAGCCGGGGCAGGCGGGTCTTCTGGCCGGCGATCTCGGTGCGGGCGTTGAGGATGTCACCCAGCCGGCGCATCGACAGCCCCACCTGCTGGAAGTCGTTCCAGAGCTGCGCCAGCCGCAGGATGGGGCTGGACACCTGGCCCGCCAGCATGTTGAACGCCACCAGTTCACCCACGGTGAGCTGCTTGTCGATCACCAGCGTCGCGCCGATCCACATGATGGCCGCCGTGACCAGCTTGCTGACCAGCGTGACGCCGCCGCCCGCGATCGTCGCGACGTTGGTGACGGACAGGCCGGCGGTGACGTAGGCGGCGAGCTGCTGGTCCCATTTCTGGATCCAGCGCGGCTCGACGGCCAGCGCCTTCACCGTGTCGATGCCGCCGAGGGTCTCGACCAGGAAGGACTGGTTCTCGGCGCTCTTGTTGAACTTGTCGTCCAGCCGGGCGCGGATGACCGGCGTGAACACCACCGACAGCAGCACGTAAACGGGGATCGACGCCAGCACCACCATCGTCAGCGTCACGCTGTACCAGAGCATCACGCCGATGAACACGAACGAGAACAGCAGGTCCAGCACCAGCGTCATCACGTTGCCGGTGAGGAAGCTGCGGATGTTCTCCAGCTCGCGGATGCGCGCCACCGAGTCGCCGACGCGGCGCGACTGGAAATACGCCAGCGGCAGGTTCAGCAGGTGGCGGAACAGCCGGGCGCCGAGTTCCACGTCGATCTTGCTGCTGGTGTGCGCGAACACCCAGGTGCGGATGCCGGACAGCAGCGCCTCGAACACGGTGGCACAGATGAGGCCGACGGCGATGACGTTGAGCGTCTTCATCGCGTGGTTGACCAGCACCTTGTCCATCACGACCTGGAAGAACAGCGGCGTCGCCAGCCCGATGAGCTGCAGCACGAAGGAAATCAGCAGGATCTCCGCCAGCAGCCGGCGGTACTTGACGATCGCCGGGATGAACCAGGTAAAGTCGAACTGGGCCATCTGGCCGCTGAAGCTGGCCTTGCTGGTGAAGAAGACCAGCTCGCCGGTCCAGGTCGCCAGCAGCTCCGACAGCGCGATCACGGCCGGGGGTTCACCGGTGCGCTGGATCAGCACCTTGGCGTCCGACGAGGGAGTCTCACCTTTGGCAGCCTCGATCCGGGCGACGATGAAGAAACGGCCTTCGCGGTCCTGCGCCACGGCGGGCAGTGGCGCCTTGGCCAGCCGCTTCGGATCCTGGCGCAGCGCCTTGGCGGTCAGGCCGAGCGATAGGGCGGCCAGCAGGATCGTCTGCACATCGAACGGCCGGTGTCCGTGCTGGTGGTGCAGCTGGGCCTCGTCGCAGGCGACGCCATGCAGCGCGGCCATCGCGAGCAGTGCCCACAGACCGGAGTCGGGCGCGTTGGGTGGGGGAACGGAACTCATGCAGCAGCGGGGCAAAAATGGAAAAGGCACTCGGACAGCATCGTACCGAGTGCCTGTCATGCCACGACGCCGGGGCGTCGTGGCATGGGGTCAGATCGAAGGGGTCAGGCGGCGCTGGCCAGCAGGAGACGGGCAGGGTCGAATGCGGTCTGACTCGTCAGCATGCCAGTGGAAGCCGCCGCACCGTCCTGGGTTGCCATGGCCTGCACCAGTTGGCTGGCAGCGTTGCTGGTGTTGTAGTTGTACTTGGTGTCCAGCGCACCCAGCGGAGACGCCTCGTTGGTGATGACGAAGTTGTTGCTGCCCACCCAGAGTTCGGCGGCGCTCATGCCGAAGACGCCGAGCCAGCCCGAACCGCCCTCGCTGCCCCAGGGGTTCTGCAGGATGAACTCGTTCGTCGCCGCATCGAAGCCGCGCACCGCGAACATGTGGCTGCCCACCAGTTCGGTCTTGCCGCTGAGCGGGTCGGCGGTGGTGATGCTGCTGCCGTACATCACTTCCTGGCCGCTGCTGAGGGCCGTGATCACGGTGTCCTTGACGCTGGTCGTCCAAGCATCGATGGTGTAGCTGGACATGCTGTAGTAGGTCGAGGAACGCCCCATGAGCGCCTGGAAGCCACGGCTGTCGCCCCCGCTGATGCCGTCATAGTTGTTCATCTCGCCCTTGTAGTGGACTTCCCACTCGACGTAGGCCTTCTCCAGCAGCGACACCCACAGTGCGCCGGACGTGGCCGTGCCCGTGCTCCACGCCGGCAACGCGTTGT
>JBEEMX010000351.1:0-4216 GCA_041192465.1 Pseudomonadota bacterium
GGTTCCCGCCGCGTGCGCGCCCGCGAAGATGGCGATGCTGGATTTCCAGCATCGGTCAGCGGTTCCCGCGGCGTGCGCGCCCGCGAAGATCTCGCGGGCTTCGGACGAATTTCGCACGAAGGTTCCCGCCGCGTGCGCGCCCGAGACGACTACGAAACCTTCGTAGTCCAGAACCCAAACCGACGACTTGTAGGTTTCACCTGCCCCGTGTGCGTCCGGAATCCGGACGCACAGCAGCGGCCCTCGATTGAAACGAGGGCCGCCCCCCTCCCTCGCGGTCTGCTGGGACTTCCGCATCGTCCGGAAAATTTTCCGCATGGCGGGCGAGGCACCCGCCGCCCTGGTCACGCTGGCGGATCGCGCCGTGGTGGCGCCACGCCATCCGCCCCGGCCTTCGGTTGAACCCCCCTTGTCGCATCGCGGCCAGCGCCAGCACTTCGCGGGATCGTCCGAAGATTTGGCCGATGTCCGTAGCGGGGAAAGGGTGTGCTTTCAAAGCACACCCTTGCTGCAGCTCAGGGCTTGTGCTGAAACCCCCTGTCGCAATGCTTCCCCCGCAGGGTTGTCAGCTTCGCGGCCAGCGCCAGCCGGTTCGGACTGTCGGCGGCGGCCAGTGCTACCACTCTGGGCAGCGTTAACCCGAGCACTGCTGCAACATTGGTCGCGTAAGGCCGTCTCAGCCCCGATAGGCGCGTCACCGCCTCTGCTACGGCTTGCGGCCCCACCTGCTGAACCAACCACGCCAGGCTGCGGCGGTCGCGGTCGTTCGCCACGATGACCCCGAGATGGTCGGATTTCAGATCCGAGCAAGTCGCTTTCTCGCGCCCGCGGATATCGCTGTGGTCAGCGTGTTCGGTCTGCGCCCTGCTGGGCTTCGACCGGCTCACCTGCAGGCTGCTGCCTTCTGGGTCGCGCTCCGCCCGGCTGCTGCCCGGCGTCGCCTCTTTTCCAAGTTCCTTGTGCATGGAATACCTCGCTGCGCTTCGGGGACTTGTCTTGGTGGCTTCGATACAGGGGCCAGAGAGAGGAAGGGAGGGAGCGAAGGGGCAGGCTTCACCCTTGCCAGTCGGGTGACTGGTTCGGGCTGGTGCCCCTTGCGTGTCCGGGCCGTCGGTCGGGCGGTCGGCCGCTTCTGGGGGTGGTACGCCGATTTCAGCGCGCACCACGGCCGGGTTCAGGGTCTGATCGCCCCCTCCACCCGCGTCCCGGCTTTAAGCCTCTGCGGCCCCGCTGTCGTGGAATCTCGCTCTGACGGGGTAATTGCCGCGCACACCGAGCCGAGACGCGGCTGGGGGCGACAAGTCCGAGAAGAACCCCCAGCGCGTGACGTACAAGCACACGCGGGCCTGCAGTGCCGTGGTGCTGGCGCTGCTGGCTGCTCTACCCGAGCCGGGCGACGGTGGTGGTGGTGGTGGTGTGCCCGGTCAGTGCCGGGCAGCGGTCACGGCGGTGACGTGGCCGTGCCGAATTCAAGCAGGCGGGCGACGGTGGACGCCCTGATGCGCGACATGCCGCCAAGCTTCACGAAGTTGATCCGGTTGGCCTTCTTCATCTTGTAGAGCCACGACTTGCTGACGCCAAGCATTGCAATCGTCTGCGGGATGGTCAGCAAGGGATCGTCGATCCGGGTCGGCGTCTGCATGGGCACTGTGGCGACCTGGGGGGCTGCAAAGAACGCGCCAAGCTCCCGCGCAGCAGCCGCCAATGGCGCTCCTGCTTTCATGTCCTTGAACTCGTTCTGGTTGCACTCCAGGAATCTATCGAGCGTCGTCAACAGCTTTTCGATGGCAGGGGCGGCGGTGCTCATGCCAGCTCCACCGCAATGCGGTACTGGGCAGCGCAAAGCATTTCTGCCGCCCCTCGGATGACAAGGGACGCGATGAAGTCGCCATCGTCAAGCAGCCGGCGAGCAAGGCCCGGATCGGCCTCGAAAGCCTCAATCTCGGGGACAGGCCGGCAGTAGCACGGGGCTTGCTGCAGCCGCACCAGCTCGACGCCAAGCGCGGCCATCTCGCGGGCATGGCCAGCGGTCATCACGGGGTTCGTGCGCATGGTGTCGATGTCGGCAAGCACCACCGCTGTAGCGGCGACATAGCCGGCGTGGGTGTAGAGACTGTTCTCGAACATGTCAGTGTCCTTCGCGGGTGGTGGTGGCTGCAGCCACGGGCCGGGGGTGTGGGTGGCGTCGGTCATGCTGCACCGCCTGTCGCCTTGATGCCAAGCAGCACCAGCTTTCTGGATGACTTCGCCACCTGCAGCAGGTTCTTCCGCTGCTTGGTGGCGTGGCCGGTGGTCGGCAGTGCAGGCGGTTGTTCGGCCAGCAGGATGGCCGCGTCCAGGCGCTCCATCGCGCACGACACGTCGCCGCGCTCCAGTGCATCGATGACGCCATCCAGCGCACCCGTGCCCGCATCCTGGTCGATCAGGTCAGCGTTCTGGGGAAGGAAGGTGGCGGCCTCCACGGTCAACTGCAGCAGCCGCAGCGCGGTGGTGATCGAGGTCTCGTTCATCGTGTGCTCCCGATCCGGTCAGCGGCCACCAGCTCGAAGGCTTTGGCCCGAAGTTCAGCGCGGCGCGCTGCACGGCGTTCGGCGTTGCGTTCGGCCAGCGTGCGAGCCAAGCGCAGCATGTAGGCGCGGGCGTACTTGTGGACATGGGCAGGACGGGGGGACGGTTGCGCGGGAAGGCGCAGGGTGCGGCCAGATGCGGGCGCAATGGTGGTGTCAGCCATGAAGGGCTCCGAACGACAGGTACTGAACCTGCCTCCCCCCACGCCAATGAGGGGCGGCAGACCGTGCGGGTTGGCGTACCGGGTTCGGGCCGGCAGAGCTTTCGCTCTCCCACACGGTCCACCATATGCGGAACCGTGAGCGCATTATCACGTCCATATGGACGAAAAAATGCCGCATAGAGCGGCTAATGCGCCGAACTTCCGGGACGCCAATCCCGAACCTGCAAATCTTGCAGGCGGACGGATCGTACACGGATCGGCCCGGATGGCGCAAGAAAAATTCTGTCGAACAGGCATCGTCAATCAGTTCGCGCCGATCCCGCCCGTGATGACGTTGGCAATGTGGCGGTCGGAAACGTTCTGCGGCGCAGGGGTGACCGCCGATGCCACCCGGTCACGGCCGCCGCCCGAATCCATCCGGCGAGCGGGCGCGTTTTCGACGGCGGACGGCTCAGGCTGTGCCGATGCCACCGGCCGCGGGATGCTGGTCGGCGCCGTCGCCCGGTCTGGCGACGGCATGGCAGCCGTGACCACGGCCGCGG
This sequence comes from Pseudomonadota bacterium, assembly GCA_041192465.1. Taxonomy (GTDB): domain Bacteria; phylum Pseudomonadota; class Gammaproteobacteria; order Burkholderiales; family Burkholderiaceae_C; genus Sphaerotilus. The sequence goes on from JBEEMX010000351.1 coordinate 3,274, forward strand.
ACGCCGGAACTGGCGTTGCAACCAGCCACGTCGGCGCCGCCGTCGCTGGCACAGCCGCCATGCCGGCAGGTGCAACCCCGGTAGCCGGCGCGGGCACGGGCGCTGCCGCTGCCGCTGCCGCTGCCGCTGGCGGCGTGGACTGCTTGGCGGTCTGGGTTGCAGGCGCCGGATCGGTGGCGGCAACGTCTGGCCGGCCCTGTGCTGGCGTTACTGTGCCGGTCCTGCCGAGCTTTGCCGCCTCAACTGCCGCCCGATACCCGCCAGCATCCTGAGCAATGTCCGCGGCGTATTTCTGCGGCGAAGTGCCGTTGTGGTCTTTCGCCCCCGTCGCCCCGCTTGCGACAGCTCGCGCACCCCTCATCCCGCCGACATGGGCTGCCTTGAGTAGAGCTGCGACCCTTTCAGGCGGGGTGGATTGATCGACCAGACCTTTCCCCGTAGAGGGGTCAACCTTTGCGAGCTGCTGGTACACCTTGTTGTTGACGGTCGCAAATGCGGTGTCCTGAGTTTCCTTGCTGCTCAGGTACTTTTCCTGGTTCATCCCATCAACCCAGTTGCGCGGATCGGCCATGTACGCCTTCGCTCCACCTGACTTCATCCAGGCTCCCACGGTCTTGGCTCCGTCGCGCTTCATTGCGGAATTCACGGCATCAGCGCCGCCGCGCATCAGACCGGCATCGGCAAGCCACCCCGGCGTTGCTTGGTAGGCGCCGATGGCCCCGCCTGTCAGCCGCTCGGTGATGCTGTAGTTGCCCCCGTTGGATTCAGTGGCAAGGGTCGATGCAATCAGTTGCTGCTGCGTTGTTTCGTCAAGCCCGGCGATCTTCCCGCCGCGTTGGAGAACTACGCCAAAGCCATCGCGCTCGCGCCGGGCGATCCGCTAACCTACAACAATCGCGCCGCGATTTACTATCGGCTCAAACAGTTCAATCAAGCGATGGAG
>JBEEMX010000352.1:0-4794 GCA_041192465.1 Pseudomonadota bacterium
GCCTCGCATTTCGCGCCGGACTTGCTGATGCAGGCACTGGATGTCTACCGCAGCACCTACCGGCCCTCGGTAAGTTATCCACAGCCCTACGCGATGGTTGGCACCAACGTGATCGCAGCCGACACCGATGCGGAAGCGAAAAAGTTATTCACATCGCTGCAGCAACGCTTCCTCGGCATGGTGCGCGGCCAGCGTGGCCCGCTGCCGCCACCTGTGGACAACATGGACGCGCTGTGGAGTCCGGTCGAGCGCAGGCAGGTCGAGCGGATGCTGTCGGTGGCGGTGGTCGGCTCGCCGGAAACGGTGACGCAGGGGCTGCGGGCCTTGGTCGAACGCACGGGCGCGGACGAACTCATCATCGCTGGCGCCACGCACGACCACGCGGCGCGGCTGCGCTCCTACGAACTGATCGCGCAGTGCGCCGCCAACGTGGTGCCCGCCGTCAAACCTTGAGCGGCACGTCCTCGATGCGTTCGTAGACCGGCAGACCGCGTGCGCGGGCGCGCGCCACGTCCTGGTCCGCCCCGCGCGATGCGCCGGGAATCCGCAGCACCGCGTCGCAGCGCGACAGCAGCCGCTCGGCCACCGGGTATTGGTACTGGTGGAACACCGCGTCGCCGTGTTCCTGTCCACCCGCGGCGTGGATGATCGGCAGCGCCACCCACTCGCCGATCATCGCCAGGTGCCCGCGCTCGTACAGCGGCAGCGCGGTGGCTTCCATGCGGGCCATGTTCGCGGCGATGCGCTGCGGGTCGCCGTCGGTGCCGGAGAGGTAGGGGCCGGCGATCAGGATCAGCAGCGTTCGGTCGGTGGTGGTTGTGTTGGTTGTCATCGTGCAAAATCGTGCATGAATGTTGATATTCGTGCAATCTACTATGATCCTTGCACCATGTCCACGACCCTCCTCACCCGCCAGCGCCAGCAGTTCATCCTTCAGCGCCTCGCCCGCGACGGGCAGGTCATCGCCAAGGCGCTGAGCGAGGAATTGCAGATCTCCGAGGACACGATCCGCCGCGATCTGCGGGAGCTTGCGCGTGAAGGTCGGCTGCAGCGGGTGCATGGTGGCGCGCTGCCAGCGTCGGCGGCGATCGGCGACATGGCCATGCGCCGGCAGGTGGCGCCGGACGTGAAGCAGGCGCTGGCGCGGCGGGCGGCGGCGCTGGTCCAGCCGGGGCAGGTCATCTTGCTCGATGGCGGCACGACCACGGCGGCGCTGGCGCGTGCGCTGTCACCGGACCTGCGGGCCACCGTGGTCACCCACAGCCCGACCATCGCCGTCACGCTCGGCGAGCATCCGAACATCGAGGTCATCCTGCTCGGCGGGCGCTTGTTCAAGCACTCGATGGTCACGGTGGGCGCCACCACGATCGAGGCGGTGCGCCACATCCGGGCGGATCTCTACTTCATGGGCGTCACCGGCCTCCACGCCGAGGCGGGGCTGAGCACGGGGGATTTCGAGGAGGCGGCGATCAAGCGCGCCTTGCACGAACGTGCAGCCGAGACGGTGGTGATGGCGTCGCCGGAGAAGCTCGGGGCGGCGTCGGCGTATGTGATCGCGCCGACGGCGGAGGTGGCGACGCTGGTGGTCGCCGCGGACACGCCGGAGGGGGCCGTGGGTCCGCTGCGGGCGCTCGGGATCGATGTGCTGAGGGCTTGACGCAGGTCAGTGTGGCGCTGCTGCAGGCGTTTCCATGAAGCGGATCAGCGCGGCCACCGGCATCGGCCGGGCCAGCAGGTAGCCCTGCAGGGACGCACAGCCCAGGTGTTCGAGCACGGTGCGCTGTGCCGTGTGTTCGATGCCCTCGGCGGTGCAGGGCAGCGCCAGCGCATTGGCCAGTCCGACAATGGCACCCACCAGCGCCCGCGGTGTGTGCGCGGCGGGATCGTGCAGCGGTTGCACGAAGCTGCGGTCGATCTTGAGGCGGTCGAAGCGGAAGCGCTGCAGATAGGCCAGCGACGAGAAACCGGTGCCGAAATCGTCCAGCGCAAGCCTGACACCGAGTGCGCGCAGGCCCCGCAGTGTCTCGGTGACCTGGCCGTCGGCGGTGGCCAAGGCGGTTTCGGTCAGCTCGAATTCCAGTCGCTCGGCGGGCAGGCCCGTCTCGGTCAGGATCTGCTGCACCTCTGCGACCAGCGTGCGGCTGCACAACTGGACCGGCGACAGGTTGACGCTCACCTGGAGCGGCACGGGCCAGCGAACCGCGTCGCCACAAGCCTGGCGCAGCACCCAGGCCCCGATCTGCACGATGAGCCCGGTCTCCTCGGCCAGCGGAACGAAGTCCAGCGGGCCTTGTTCGCCCAAGGTCGGATGGGTCCAGCGCAGCAGCGCTTCGGCGCCGATGGGTGTGCCGGAGCGGGTGTCGAACACGGGCTGGTAGACCAGATGCAGCTCCTGCTGCTGCAGCACGCGGGACAGGTCATTGGTCATCCGGGCGCGCGTCTGGGCCCGTGTGCCAATGGCCTGGTCATACGCGCGCAGCCGGTCGCGCCCATCGGCCTTGGCAGCGTAGAGCGCCATGTCGGCGGCGCTGAGCAGCGAGGCAGGATCAGCCCCGTGTGCAGGGGCATGGGCGAGTCCCAGGCTGGCCCGGACTTCGATGTGCAGCGCGCCGATCCGGAACGGCGTCCGCAGTGCCGCCAGCACCTGCTCACCGCGGGCCTGCAGCGTGGACGGTGCGACCGATCCCGGTACCGCCAGCACGAACTCGTCGCCTCCGAGCCGGGCCAGGCATTCGTCTGCCAGACACAGGGGCAGCAGGCGCTGGCCGACTGCGTGCAGCAGGCGGTCGCCGATGCCATGGCCATGGGCGTCGTTGACCGACTTGAAGCGGTCCAGGTCCAGTACCAGCACGGCCAGCGGGCTGGGTTGATCCAAAGGGCCCGGCATCAGGTGCTGCTGCAGATATTCGTTGAAGCCGTGGCGACTGGTCAGGCCGGTCAGCGTGTCGGTCTGCGCCAGTTGTTCCAAGGTCCGTGCATGTTCGTGTGCCTCCGTCACGTTCACCCCGACACCACGCCAGCCGGTGGGGCGCCCGTTGACGTCGTGCAGCGGCTTGCCGCTGAGAGACCACCACTGGCAGCGGCCGCCGACCTGCAGTGCCACGACCAGATCCCGGAAGGGTCGCGTGCCGTGCAGCACCTGCCGCAGCACATCGGCCGACTGGGGTGTCTGACCCGCCGCCGCCAGCAATGCCGGCAGCACCGCGCCCTGGACCTGGGCTGGCGATTGCTGAAGCACGTCGGCCAGCCGGGAGGAGGAATGGGTCAGGCGTGCCTGGGTGTCGCATTCCCAGAACCAGTCGCTGGACGCGCCTTCGACGTCGCTGAGCAGCAGTTGCACCATTTCCTTCTGGCGCTCGGCCTCCACTTCGCGAAGAAAGGTGTGGACAAACTGCCGGGACGTCGCCAGCACATTCAGGGTCAGCGGAACCGTGTACACCCCCAAGGCGATGGCGAGGATGGCATCGACAGGACGCCCGACAGCCGATGTCCTGTCCATGGCGATCACCACCATCAAAATGAGCCAAGGCACCGCCACCTGTGGAAGTCTGGCGTAGCGCGCCGGCCCGCCTGCGACCGCGGCAACGATGGCCCCTGCAATCAAGGTGCGCCAGACATCGTCCCGCAGCACGTACAGGCTGCCCATCCCGGCCGTGAACGCCGCTCCGGCCACCAGGCGGTCCGCCAGCACTGTCCGCAAACGCAGCCCTGCGTCCAGGTCACTGCGGCACAGGATCTTTCCCCGCACCCGATGCATGGCGAGCATCCAGACGGCAAGAAATGCGATCCAGGGGAGGCCCCAGTCCGGTGACTGCGAACCGGTTAGCAGGGCCAGGACCGCAAAGGCCAAGTACAGCGTGTCGGAGAGCCATCCGCTGAGCGCCGTGCCCTGGATCTGGTGATCGAGCAGGCGCGCCTGCAGCACGGTGTCGGCATCCGGGATCGACCAGCAACTCCGCAAGCGGGCGCATTGGCTTCTCCACCAGCTCAGCCATTTGGGGATCTGGCCTGTAGTTGGCATGGTCCAATGTTTCCCGATTCGATCATTGTTGATTTGAGTATACCGACTGGTACCGCTTCAGCCCCCTGCCGCTTCCGCCTTGAACATCGCCTTGATCCCCCGCACCGCCTGCCGGATCCGCCCCTCGTTCTCGATCAGCGCGAACCGCACATGGTCATCGCCGTGGTCGCCGAAGGTCGCCGAAGCCGATGCCGGGGGACACGCAGACCTTGGCCTTCTCCAGCAGCCGCTTGGCGAATTCGAGCGAACCCAGTGCTGCGTACCGCTCGGGGATCTTCGCCCAGATGTACATCGACGCCTTCGGGCACTCGACATCCCAGCCGATCTCGCGCAGGCCCTTGACCAGCACGTCGCGGCGCTTCTGGTAGGTCGCGGCGATGTCTTTGACGCACTGCTGATCGCCTTCGAGCGCGGCGATGGCGGCGACCTGCAGCGGCGTGAAGGTGCCGTAGTCGTGGTAGCTCTTGATGCGTGCCAGGGCGGCCACGAGGTCCGGGTTGCCGACCATGAAGCCGATGCGCCAGCCGGCCATGTTGTAGCTCTTGCTCAGCGTGAAGAACTCGACGGCGACGTCCTTGGCGCCCGGCACCTGCAGGATCGACGGCGCCTTCCAGCCGTCGAAGCAGATGTCGGCGTAGGCGAGGTCATGCACGACGAGGATCTCGTGTTTCTTCGCCAGCGCGATGACGCGCTCGAAGAACTCCAGCTCGACGCACTGCGCCGTCGGGTTGCTCGGGAAGCCGAGCACCATCATCTTCGGCTTGGGGTAGCTG
>JBEEMX010000353.1:0-4194 GCA_041192465.1 Pseudomonadota bacterium
TCGCGTGCCCAGGTGCTGCAGCAGGCCGGCAACGCGATGCTGGCGCAGGCCAACCAGGCGCCGCAGCAGGTGATGTCGCTGCTGCGCTGATCGGTTCGGTCAGGACTCGGCTGGGGTTGTGTGATCGCTTGGATCGTCCGGCCCCGGTTTGTCATCGTGTCTATCTTGCCTGTGCGCAGACCGGTCCAACCGTGTCTGCGCATTGGTCATTGGTGCTTGAGGAGTTTTCGCCATGGCTTCCATCACGTCATCCGGTCTGGGCAGCGGCCTGGACGTGTCGTCCATCATCAGTCAGTTGATGGCGATCGAGAAACAACCGCTGACTGCCCTCAAGAAGGACGAATCGTCGATCAACGCCAAGATCTCGTCCTTCGGCAGGATCCAGAGCGCGCTGGCGAGCCTGCGCGACAAATCGGCCACGTTCAATGCGACCGGGTTGTGGGGGCGCACCACCACGACATTGGCCGACACTTCGGTGGCGACCGTGACCTCGGTCAGCGGACAGGGCGGCGTGGCAGGCGCGCATGCGCTGCAGGTCGATGCCCTGGCCACGACGCAGACGGTCAGCAGCACTGGGTTTGCCTCCAGTGCGGCCGTGTTGTCGGAGGGCAACTTGACCATCGACATCGGCACCTGGAGCGGTGGTGCTCCACCGACGGCATTCACCGCCAAGTCCGGCACCTCTGGCATCACGGTGTCGATCGGCTCGGGTGAGACTTCGCTGGGTGCAATCCGCGACAAGATCAACGCAGCCAGTGCCGGGGTGACGGCTGGCATCATCACCGATGCGTCGGGTGCCCGCCTGACCCTGCGTTCCACGGCCACCGGCGAGGAGAACGCTTTCCGGATTTCTGCCAGCGAGACGAGCGACGATGGCAATGGCGCCACGGGCCTGTCTGCGCTGGCCTTCGATGCGACCGTGCCTTCATCGCCGATGGTGCGCAGTCAAAGTGCCCGCAATGCGCAGGCGGTCATCAACGGCATCGCGATCACATCGTCTTCGAACACGCTCGATGGCGTGATCGAGGGTCTGTCGATCAAACTCAACAAGACGACCACTGGCCCGGTGGAGATGTCGGTGGTGTCCGATTTCTCCGAGGTCAAGACCAAGCTCAACGATTTCATGGTGGCGTACAACGGCTTGATCGATCAGATCAAAACCGAAACCAAATACGACGCGGAAACCAAGGTCGCCGGCAAGCTCCAATCCGACCGCGCCGCCCTGGGATTGCAGACCAAGATGCAGGCCCTGCTGTATGAAGAGTTTTCCGGAACCGGTGCAGGCAGCCTCAAAAGGCTCTCGGACATTGGCCTGTCGGTCAACGCCACGGGCCGCCTGGAGCTTTCTGCGACCAAGCTGGATACTGCCCTGGCCCGGCCGGCCCAGGTCAAGGAGTTGCTCTACGGTGGTGGGGCCAGTGACACGACGGCACAAACCGGCTTCCTGAAACGCTTCCGGGTATTTGCCGAAGCGGCCCAAAGCACAGACGGTCCGCTGGAGGCCCGCACCACCGGCCTCAAGACCCAGCTGCGGCGCAACACGGATCGGCAAGGGGCGCTGGATCTGCGCTACCAGTCGGTCGAGGACCGCCTGCGCAAGCAATACGACGCACTCGACCAGCGGATGTCGAGCATCAGCGGGCTGGGTAATTCGGTGACGCTGATGATCAAGCAGATGTACGGCTAGAAGGGTCGCCAGGCCGCAGGAAGTGGCGGATTGGGCGGACTTTATCCGGAGATGCGCGCAGGAGACGACACCTAGACTCAGTCATATCCCATCTCCCTTGTAGAGGCTGTGCCCGACCATGACCGCTGTCACCGCACCTCCTGCTCCCACCGTACACGCGCCTGCTGCGCCGGCCATGCGCCGAAAACCTGACCGTGCACTGGCACAGCGGGTGGAAACACGCGGCCGGGAGTTGCTGCGCAAAGGGCAGTTCAGCCAAGCGCAGGCCCAGTTCGCGCAGGCCGTGCGGGCCGATCCAGGCAACCAGCTCTACTGGCTGCTGCTCGCGCAGTGTGACCACCGCATCGGTCAGACCGGGCCGGCCATCGACCACCTGCGCGAGGCGTTCCGGTTGAACCGTGACGATGCCCAGGTCTGCCAGTTGCTGGCCGATTGCCTGCTGGAGGCGCACCGCCACGCCGAGGTCGTCGAGGCGCTCCAGAACCTCGGGCCGCATGTGGAGCGCAGCGCGCACTGGCATCTGGCCAAAGCCCGCGGGCATCTGGCGCTGCAGGATTTCGAGGGTACGGTGCGGGAGTGCTCGGCCGCACTGGGCAAGGCAGGCGATGACCCGGTGATGCGCAACCAGGCACTGCAGGGCCTGGGGCACGGACTGATGAAGTGCGACGGGCATGTCGAGGCGGCCTGGTGCTACCGGATGCTGCTGGATGCCAATCCGCTGGACTTCGGTTCGGCGCTGAGTGCCGCCCATGCCAGCTCCTGGGCCTGCGACTGGGTGGGACTGGCCGGCGACTTCGAGCGCCTGCGCCTGTGCATCGAGCACGTCGAATCGACGGGTATGGTGCCACTCACGGGCCGCAGCCCTTTTGCGCTGATCACCCTCACGGACGATCCCGGCATCCTGCGCTGGGCGGCGACCCACACCTACCGGGAACACTGCGCGGGCTTGCCGTCTGTGCCGCACGATCCGACACGGCATGTGCCTACGCCGAATGGCAAAGTGCGCATCGGCCTGCTGTCCAGCGACTTCCATGTCCACGCCACCAGCATCCTCATCGCCGAGTGCCTGGAAGGGATGGACCGTGATCGGTTCGAGCTGTACTTCTACTCGGGTGGACAGGATGACCGTTCTGCGCTGCGGGCCCGCGTCCGCCGCACGGCGACCTGTTGGGTGGAAACGGCCGACCTGTCCACCGCGCAACTGGTCGCCAGGATCCGCGAGGACGAGATTGGTGTGCTGCTGGACATGAAGGGCTATACGCTGGGCTCGCGCCTGGACGTACTGGTCCACCGACCTGCGCCGCTGCAGGTGTCGTGGCTGGGTTATCCCGGCACGACGGGTGCGGATTGTCTGGACTATGTCATCGGGGATCCCGTGCTCACGCCACTGGAGGTGCAGCCGCACTTCTCGGAATGCATTGCCCAGATGCCCCACTGCTACCAGCCCAACGACAGCACGCGCACCCGGCCCGCGGTGGTGTCCCGCGAACAGTGCGGGCTGCCCGAGAACACTTTCGTGTTCGCGAGCTTCAACATGCCCTACAAGATCGTCCCCGAGGTGTTCGAGGCGTGGTGCCGCATTCTGCGGGCTACGCCTGGCGCGGTGCTGTGGCTGCTCGTCGAGCAGGTGCCTGCGCGTCAGCGGCTGCAGGAGGCCGCCCGCCAGCACGGCGTCGATCCGCAGCGCCTGGTCTTCGCGCCATTCCTCGTGCCGGAGATGCACCGTGCGCGCCTGCCCCTGGCCGATCTGTGTCTGGACACCTTCCCCTGCGGTGGACACACCACGGCCAGCGATGCGCTGTGGGCGGGTGTGCCTGTGCTGGCGCTGCTGGGCGAGAGCTTTGCTTCCCGTGTGGCGGGCAGTCTCCTGCACAGCGTGGGGCTGCCTGAACTGGCTTGCCGCGACATCGATGCGTACATGCAGACCGCTGTTGCCCTGGCGCAGGATTCCACCACCTTGCGCACACTGAAGGCGCGGCTGGAGGAGGGGCGGCTGCGCTCCCCCCTGTTCGATGGTCGACGCTTCGCCGCGGATTTCGGGCGCATCTTGCTGCGCATGGTGGCTCGGCAGGAGGCCGGTTTGCCCCCGGCACCGCTGGCGGCCGAATGCATCACCGCGTGAGGTGCGTACCGCACGCGCATCCGATCTCAAGTCACGGCCTTGGCCGGACGATATGCAACAGACACTGCCAGACGTTCCAACGGTCCATCCCTGCTTAACCCAGGTGACCAGCCGGCAGCCCAATCCGTTCCGTTCCCCTCCCCAACAGAACCCATCGCATGTTCAACAGTGCCGTGTCCGCTCCTCTCAATCGTCCGCAGCATTTTGCCAATGCCTATCGACAGATCGGCGTGGAGACGGGCGTCGCGTCTGCCTCGCCGCACCACCTCGTGCTGATGCTCTACGACGGCCTGCTCGAATCAGTGGGGCGGGCTCGGACCGCAATGGCTGCCGGAGAGATCGAGCTGAAATGCATGCAGATCGGCCGTGCCGTGCGCATCCTGGA